>NZ_JBSRDC010000006.1:0-65355 GCF_055145285.1 Salinivirga sp.
AGAAATGTATTTTTAGGTTACTTTGATGAGACACATTTAAGAAGAAAAGAACAAACAATAAGGTTAGGTACCAATTTAGTGTAAAGTCTAATCTTTAACTTTTGTAAAGGATGTATCTTAACGAACAGCTGCAAAACAACCGCGAAAGTATTTAAGTGAAATCTTACCATTTTTTTAGACAGTGCACTAAGAGGTTTTCTAAGTTATACGTAAAGGTTTTTGCTCATATTAACCTAAAGAATATCAGATAGCGTTATAGATTTGGCAGGTCCAAAAAAAAATAAGGAATACTCAAAAATGAATTAAGGACAGCTTTATCTGAAAAAAAATGTATTTTTGGTAAAGCTTTACTAACTTATAAAATATTACGCTATGAGAAACAATTTTTTACTTATGCTAATCGCAGTTGCATTCCTTTTTTGGGGTAACATTAATTCAGCAATTGCACAATGCGATATCGTTATTGATATGGAAGACAGCTATGGTGATGGCTGGAATGGTGCTTCTGTTAAAGTTTACGACGGCACGAACTTGTTGGGCACAGCTACTTTTACAAGTGGATCTTCAGGAATAGAGAATATTTCTGCTCCCGATATGACTGATATCAGTTTAGTTTGGACCCCCGGAGGTTATCCGGAAGAGTGCTCTTTTTCAGTTACAAATGGAATTGGTATTGTAGTTTATGAATGTGAGCCTACGGAAGCTCCAGAACCAGGAGAATTCTTTGTTTTTACTAATGTCTGTTCTTCTGCAGGAACTGATTTAAATCTAACTACATTTGATATTGCACCAAAAGTAGCTGCAGGGGATGTCGAAATTAAGGGTACTGTTCGAAGTGATAGAGATACACCCATTACATCTTTTGATGTAGTTTATTCGATTGATGGTGTAGTAGGTCAGGTTGCTACGTTTGATGGGTTAAATATTGGTTTTAATGAAAGCTATGATTTTACACATCCTGATTTGGCTAATATTGTAGTTGGTGAACATACCTTGGAGTTGATTATTCAGAATATTAATGGTGAGGGTGACGATGATTTTCCTGGTAATGATTCATTATCGGCAAATGTTTTATGTGTGAATGAAATTTTTACCAAAAATGTGGTTTATGAAGAAGGTACAGGCACCTGGTGCGGATGGTGTCCACGAGGTTTGGTAGGGTTAAGCACAATGGCTCACAATTATACAGACGGCACCTGGATAGGTATTGGTGTTCATAATGGCGACCCAATGGCCGTAACAGAATACGATGAGGGTATCGGAAGTTTTATTAGTGGATATCCAAGTGGCGTAATGAATAGAGAAAATGTTTTTGATCCAGGTCTCTCAAGTTTAGAGCCAGCTTATTTGGCGGCAAAAGAAGATATTCCTTTGGCTAAAATTGAAGTCACAGCAAAAACATGGGATACCGTAACACGCGATATTACGGTAGAAGCAACCTCAAATTTTGCTATGGACTTAACAGGAACTTCCTATAATGTAGCTATGGTTATCGTCGAAAACGGAATGTCAGGTACTACTTCTGGATGGAATCAAGCCAATTATTACGCTGGTGGAAGTTATGGTGATCTTATTAACTGGGACGGAAGGAACTGGGCTGACCTATCAAATCCTGTACCAGCTGCACAAATGGTTTACGATCATGTTGGTAGAGTTTTAGTAGGTGGTTGGGACGGTATTTCCGGAGTTATTCCTGCAGATGTTGTCTATGGTACACCATATTCTTATGAGTTTACCCATACATTGGCCAATGATTTTGATTCCGAAAATGTAGATTTAGTCGTATTGCTGATTGATGCTAACACAGGTATTATTGCAAATGCAACTCAGGTTGAATTAGAAGGTGGAGCTATATTATCTGCAGATTTTTCTGCAGATGAAGTTAATGGTACTGCTCCTTTAACTGTAAACTTTACTGATGAAACTACTGGTGGTTCCGTTGCTTCATGGTCCTGGGATTTTGATAATGATGGAATTGAAGATTCGAATGAGCAAAATCCTTCGTATACCTTTGTTGATGAAGGGAATTACACTGTTTCTCTTACTGTAACAAATGATGCCGGTGATAGCTATACTACGACCAAAGAAGAATTCATCAATGTAAGTGGAGTGGGGTTTGCCGAACAAAACTCACCTGCGTTTACATGTTACCCAAATCCAGCTAATAATGTGTTTAATATTCAAAGTGAAGAATTATTAAGCAGTATTAAAATATACAACGTAGGAGGACAATTGGTTTATGAAGATGTTAGATGTAAATCTAAATTTCAGTCAATTGATATTTCTACTTTTGATAAAGGTGTTTATTTTGTTGAAGTACGCTCCGAGCTTGATGCTTCAATAGTAAAATTAATTATCGAATAATGCTTATTAAGTGTGTGTAACTCATAATTTATGTAAACTCACGCGAAAGTAAATACAAAACCTGCTAAAGGCTTTCTTTAGCAGGTTTTTTTTTGTCGTGTGCCGTGCATGAACCCCCATTGGTTCGCGATTACATCGCAGTCCAGCCAACCCGGATCTTTTTATTATAATTTTTTGTTTCATTCAACAACCTTTGTTATATTTAGATGGTTACGATAAGCATTTTACTAACGTTTAACAAATATGAATAACCGAACACAAGTTGTTCGCTTATTCCCGGAAATTTCTGGTGCATGCGGGCAAGTCCTTTCTGCTCTTCTGAATTGTAACTGCATCAAATATTACAAAACATTTTGCTTGATTTATGCGCTATAAGTATATACATTTGTAATATTAAATATCGATATATGAAATCAGTATCATTAAAAATAGACGATTCGATTTTCGGCGAGACTGAAAAAATCCTTGCACGAATCAAAAAACCTCGAAATAGATATATTAACGAGGCATTAGAATTTTACAATAAATACCAACGAAAACAGATTCTTGAGAGAAAACTAAAAAAGGAATCTGACCTTGTGAAAGCCGATTCAATGTCTGTACTTAACGATTTTGAGGAGATTGACTATGCAGATTAAACAATTTGAAATCTGGATTGCTGATTTAAACCCAGAAATTGGGACAGAATCAGGGAAAACAAGGTCAGTTCTGACGATTCAAACAAATTTACTCAATAAGATTCCCCATCCATCGACCATTATTTGTCCGATAACGACAAATGTGAAAAAGGATTCTGACATTTTACGAGTTCATATAAAAAAAGGAACCGCAAATGTGGATAAAGCTTGCGACATCATGATTGATCAAATTCGAGCGATTGACAATAAACGACTGACAAGACGAATAGGAATTTTGCCCACTGAATTGATTGATAAAGTCAAAGAAAATATCCAAATTGTACTTGATCTTGAATAAAGCATGCACCAGAACAGCGGTGAGTGAGAGTTTTGAGCTGCTGCTGGATTTGGGGCTCCGTAAAATAGCAAATCTATAATTTGATTAATTTTACGAGAGTCCTCGAATTACTAACAAAATTGAAATTTTTAGCAATTCGGGATTCGGTGAGTTAAAATAACTCCGCCAACCATTAGCTCTCGAAAACATTTAAAATCAATTATGATGCGAACAAAATTTCGTTTTGATGGGTAATTTGATTAACATTGCACAACAAAGTTTTAGCGGTGCTGAGCTCATCGCCTAACGGCGATTCGGTTGGTTACGGAGCAAATGGATATTTCGGACTAAGCTGACCCCACATCTGGAAGCCGAAATCAAGTGTTTTTTGTAGCTAAAAAAACATGACATTCCGGCGGATACTGACCCCTTTATGTTTTAAATTGACATTGTTATCGTGTTTTTTTGCGCGCCGGAATTTTCGATTTCGGAGCAAACTGACCCCTGTGGGCAGGGCAATTTCAAATTTCGGAGCAAGCTGACCCCCTTTTTCTTGCGGCTTAGGTTATTTAGTGGGCAAAACCCATTAAAACAGATAAGAATGGCAGGAAAAATTAAGCGTATGAGCCAAATAAAACAATTACTACGCCTTTATAAACAGGGCAAAAGCAAAAAAGCCATTGCCAGGATCTTGGGCATGAGCAAAAACACAGTTAAAAGCTATTTGTACAAAATAGAAGGTGGAAAATTCAATATTGACGAGCTGTTAAAAATGGACGATCCAAAGCTTGAAGCTACATTGTTTTCCGGCAACCCTTCTTACAAAGATGAACGTTATGAACACCTAAAGAGCAAGTTGGATTATTACACCTCAGAGCTAAACAAGACTGGTGTTACGCGTGGTTTGCTATGGCGTGAATACCGACAGTCCATTGATAATGCATATAGCTACACTCAGTTCTGTCACCACCTAAACCAACACAACAAAAGCCGTAGACCAAGCCTAAAACTTTACCATAATGCCGGGGAAAAACTTTTTGTCGATTTTGCTGGAAAGACCCTATCTTATGTTGACATGGAAACCGGGGAGATTGTTGAATGCCAGGTTTTTGTGGCCTGTTTGCCTTATTCTGATTATGCATTTGCCATGGCCGTTCCCAGTCAAAAGATGGAAGATTTTATTTACGCCATGGTTTGTTGTTTGAAATTCTTTGGCGGTGCCCCCAAGACGATCGTCACCGACAACTTAAAGTCGGCCATTACCAAAGCCAATAACTATGAACCTACCGTAAACCAGGCAATGGACGACCTTGCTGTTCATTATGAAACGACGGTAACACCTACACGGCCGGCAAAACCGAAAGATAAAGCATTGGTCGAGAACCAGGTGAAATTAATATACAGCCGTGTGTACGCCCCGCTGCGGAATGAAACATTTTTCGACCTTGCTTCGCTGAACAAGGCTATAATGACGCAGGTTAAATTGCACAATCAAACCCGGATGCAACAAAAAAATTATTGCCGTGAAGAAAAGTTCCTGGCTGATGAAAAAACAAAACTCGCTGCATTGCCGGAAGAAAACTTTCAGATCAAATACTACAAAACACTAAAAGTCAACCCCAATAACCATGTTTACATGGCTTCAGATAAGCATTATTATAGTGTGCCCTATGCCTATATTGGGCAAAAGGTCAAGATCATTTACACACGGTCATTGGTGAAAATATATAACCAGAAAGGGGAACAAATAGCCGTACACACAAGAGACCTGAGGGCAGGCAGATATACAACCGACAGCAATCATTTATGCTCGCAGCACCAACATTATATTAGCCGGAGCCCCGAATATTATCTTGCAAAAGCACGGCGGCTGAGTTCGACACTTTATCGTTTAATCGACCTTACCTTTAAACAAGACAGGTATCCCGAACACCTTTACAAAACCTGTGACGGGCTGTTGAGCCTTTATCGTAAAACCGATCCGGAGTTGTTCCACCAAGCTTGTGAAACAGCCATTTCGTTCGAAAAATACTCCTATATGTTTATCAAGAACATCATTGAAAAGAACCCCCATCAATACTCTATAAAAAAGAAAATATCTAAACCACTCCCCAAGCATAATAACACACGGGGGGCAAACTATTATCAATAAACTGAAAAATCAAAATTATGGAAGAAATCAAATCAAAATTCACACAATTAAGGTTACACGGCATGCAGCAGACCTGGCAGGCAATGACCGAAACGCGTAAACACCATGAACTCTCGTTGAGCGAAGGTCTGGAAGTGCTTTTGCAAGGGGAAGAACAGTACCGTACAAACAACCGTTTTGAAAGGTTGCGGAAAAATGCAAAGTTCCGTTATAAGGCTTCAATTGAAGAACTTACTTATGACAATGCCCGTGGCCTTGATAAAAACCAAATTACCCAACTTGCAACAGGGGAGTATATCGAAAAAGGGGAGTCTGTTTTAATAACCGGGGCCACTGGATGTGGTAAAAGTTTTTTGGCATCTGCACTTGGGCATCATGCTTGTAGTCAAGGTTACAAGGTGGCTTACTTCAATCTTCAAAAGCTGTTGATCAAAACAAAAATGGCCAGGGCCGAAGGCACCATTTATAAGTTTTTCGATCAGCTTTCTAAAACGCGTTTGCTTATTCTTGACGATTTTGGATTAACTCACCTGGAAGCTCAACAACAAATGGATTTTATGGAAATCATTGAAGACCGTCATGCCAGGCAAGCCACTGTCATAGCTAGCCAGCTCCCTGTTGCCGGCTGGTACGACATTATTGGAGAAGAAACCATTGCCGATGCTATTTTAGATCGGTTGGTACATACATCACATCGTTTAGAATTAAAAGGAGAAAGTCTGAGAAAAAAACTGTAAATTTGTCACACAATCTGTTCTTTGACCTAATGCTGCAAAGGGGGGTCAATATGACCGAAATGGGGGGTCAGTATCACCGAAATATCCAGCAAATTTGGAGGACGTTATAAGAAAGCCGTATACGTAGCTTTAATAATGAAAAGAAACGATTAAGCATTAAAATGAAAACTTTATCACTAGTTATATTAATAACACTTTTTTGTGTAGATATTGAATTAAAATCTCAAGTAATTACAAAGCCAATTTCTATAGAATTAATATTTGGAGGAGGATTTGGAAAAGATATTGAAACAGGAATTGTTACCGAAAATGGGTCTGATGTTAATCTAGATATTGGAGGCGGGAGTATTAGTGGGGGTAGATTGGGGTACCGTTTTGATAATAATATTGAAGTTTTCTTAGGCCTTTCTAGCATAAAATCTAAATTAGTTCCAGAATTGAGTAATGCTTCTGGTGAATTTTCTAAAGCCGTTTTAAACCCGATAATAACCTATAAATTAAGTTTTAATAAAAAGAGTCATCTTAATCTTGGAGGAGGGTTAAGGTTCTCTCTGAAAAATGTATTGGATCTTGATGCATCTCAGATTGAAGGAGCTGCACATAATATATTTATTTATAAAAACTCGGTTGGTCCATCCGCATTCTTAGGGTATGAGATTTATTTTATAGAATGGTTCTCGTTCACCATTTCTACATCATTATTTTACCATAATTATAGATTAAAAGAAATCACTTCAGATGGGAATGAATTTAATTTAGGAAGTATAAGTCAAGAAATGATAGACTTTAGTGATAATATCGATGGTAGTGGATATGAACTTTTATTGGGTATTAGATTTCATATTTAAAAATGGAAACTATAGCCAATAGCGGCGTTAGAACATGTGGATTTGCATAGTTTCGGGCGGTTCGAAGTTCTTTTTTTATCCCACAAAACATCGTTTTGACGGAAAATGATTAACATTGCACAACAAAGTTTTAGCGCTGCTGAGCTCATCGCCTAACGGCGATTCGGTTGGCTATGTGAAGGTTTTTAAGATATTGTAAGTAAGAAAACACTCGCCAGCTGCAACGTTGTGCCATATTTAGGTGCGTTATGGAATACGGCTTACAGCATGATGCAAATAATAAGTTTGAAAATAAAACAATAGTTATTATAAAATTAGATAAATAAAACAAGTTTTATGTACATACAATCATTACTTGGAGGGTTAATTTCAGTACTCACACCCGGAGTGTTTTTAATGACATTGATATTAATAATTGCATTAAGTAGATTAAATTTAACAAAAGATGCCAGGTTATTCGCCATTTCAATATTTTGCGCATTGATTATTATATATTATGCGATACTTGGAGTCTTTCTTAATAACACTACTCCAAATGATTTAGCAAGCTTTTCTTCAAGCCTTATTTTTAAATACTTAATTATAATCTTTAATGTTACTCTAGGACTTTGGTTGCTCGGATTTTTAAAAGTTATTTCCTCAAATCTTGATTCCAACCGATTATTCAAAAGTTTAGTGATTGTAATTATGTCGATTGTGTTTACTGCAATATCATTTTCAGGAACAGGACCAATAATTGGTACAATACTGATTGCAAATTCTGAAGCAACAACAATAATTGCCACAGTGACACCATTACTGATATTTGCGATTGGTCTGACAATACCTATTGGACTTATCGTTTACTTTATGTCTAAACTGATTTCAAAGAAGAAAGAAAAGAAATGGTTTAATATAGTACAATCGTTAACTGGTGTGATTTTAATTACTTTAACTATAATTGGACTTTTCGTTGGATAGAAAAAAACGTGTCCTAAAATAATTAGGGATCAATCACACGTATGATCCAAAAAGCTCTACTCTGATTATCCCTTTGTTGGGCCAACCTAAAGGTAGTAGGTTATTTCGTGTGTATTTTCAATCTTTTAGATTTATTGGTTTGATGATTGGATAATCTGGTTCGATTTGTGCCACCATTTCCGGAGTGGTTTGTGCACTTATGATCGCGGGAAATATTTTTTGTTCGTGACCAGGCCAATTGTTTTTTAATTCCATACTGCTACCTGAAGAAAAATTCCGTTGAGTTGCATTATAGCGTAATTATTGGTTGTAGGCTTACTTAAAGCCTGCTTTTGTGCCAATCTTCGCAGCCAAATACGGCTAAACATAAATGAATATCAGGTGTTGGTCAGTGTATATTAAAAATTGTGTTTATTTAAATTAATAGATATGGCAAACTTCTCATTTTGGGGAACAGCTTTAACCAGGGTTCCCCGCGTATCAAAGGAAGAATGGAGTGGGTTAGACGCTGTTTCACACTGGTTGGTCGCCACCAGGGCTTCGGTACTCATTATGACCGCATTTTCTGCTATTATTGCCGGAATTTTGGCCTATTTGTTCGACAGTTTCAATGTAATCAACTTTTCGGTGGCATTTGTAGGCTTGATTTTCGCCCATGCATCCAATAATCTCATTAACGACCTGGTTGATTACAAACGTGGCGTAGACAAAAACAACTATTTCCGGTCGCTTTATGGCGTGCAGGTGCTGGAGCATAAATACACTTCCCTCAAAACATTTTATAAATACCTGGCAGTTTCGTTGGTTATCGCAACTATTAGTGGGTTGTTTCTGATTTTTAGAACCGATTATATTACAACTGCATTTTTTGTGGCCGGGTTGGTATTTCTGTTTTTCTACACCTGGCCTTTCAAGTACATTGGACTGGGTGAGTTTGTGGTTTTATTGGTTTGGGGTCCGCTTATGATTGGCGGAACGTATTATGTAACCACTTCGGGCATATGGAACTGGGATGTGGTATACATTGCCCTGCTTTATGCCATTGGACCCACAACTGTTTTGTTGGGAAAACACACAGATAAACTGCAGGAAGACCTGAAAAAACGCGTCTATACCCTGCCTGTGATCCTTAAAGAGCGAAACGCACGTTATTTCACCATGTTTTTGTGGATTGCACAGTATGCCATGATCGCTTATTATGTGTATGAAAATCAGGCGTGGCCACTGCTCATTACGTTTTTGGCCGTTCCAAAATTGATTTCCACTTTCAAAATATTCGGGCAACCACGGCCCAGCACAGAGCCCGGGGGCAATAAAACAGGTTGGCCGCTCTATTTGGTGAGTCATGCTTTTATTTACAATCGTGCGTTTAGTATGCTTTTCTTTGTGGGTTTGCTTGCCAGCGTAGTCCTGGTTAAGATGGGCATTATTTAATATGCTTTCAGGCCAATTTTATTGAAGCTAAAACAATGCACTCTCAATAGGAGGCTGTCTAAAAAGTCAAAAATCGTACTTGTTCTGAAAGGGTACAGCCTGTTTTTATGAAATCTGAAACGCAGGAATCTGTCGATAACCAATGCGGAAAGGGTGACTTCGTAGAGCTCATTTCAGTCGGTTAGCTTTGCTGAGTTTACACTTCGTGCTGCGATTCCTGTACTTCGTCGGTTTCAAAGCTTTTTAGACACCTTCCTTTGTTTCTTGCTGCTTGCTACCAAAAAGCTGACAACCTAAAATTGATGGGTACCTGGTACCTCATGTTAACATATTCGCCCATGAATTTTCCCGGTTTCCAATCGGGCATTAGGCTAACTACCCTCTGGGCCTCCTTGTCGAGCAGGGGATGCGCGCTTTTTATTACTTTTACGTTGCTTACTTTACCTTTATCTGTAATGATAAATTGAAGAAAAACCTTACCCCTGATCCTTTTGGTTTTTGCTTCATGCGGATATCGGATGTTTTCACCAATGAACTTGAATAGTGCTTCTTGTCCACCCGGAAACTCTGGTAAAGAGTCCAGATCAGCGTACTGGTTCTTAAATCTTCGGGTGCCATCCTCGTGCCAGCTCTCACTTGCAATACAGCGGTTGTTTTTATATTTCTGAATGCTTTCTAGCTGGCCGCTTTCATAATAAGTTTTCATTTCACGCACAAGGTGCAATGGGAATTTGCTTTTTGTATAGCCTTCACGCCAGAGACGATCTTGTTTGTCGATTTCTTTAAAATAATAAATGCTGTCGTTTACTATGGAGAAATTTCGTTTGAACTTTAACTGCAGTTTATTCTGTTGGTATTTCTTCACCTTTAAAACCGAATCGCTGAGCACTTTAATTTTTGAATATCCGGTTTGAGACCAGTTGGCATTATAGTGTTTTTGAAATCTGGTTACCACAAATTTTTTGTTCGATTTTTTTAGCAAAGTGATGCAATAAAATGCTTTTTCTTTTGATGTTGGTTGTTTGTTCAGTTTCATGTAAATGACGGTGTCCAATTGCGCCGGGGCAATCAGTGGCAGGCATGCGAGCAAACAAATAATCAGGTGTTTTAATTTCATGACAACGATGTGATTTTAAATTGACAATGGCAATAATTCAAAAATAACATTATAAAAACTTTTCTGCCATTGATTGTTGTTTTTTTATGCAAAAATAGGAAATAGTAACATGCTTTGTTAAATTTGGGAAGTGCTTTGCACATATTATAAATCATCAATATGGAATACAGCCCTTTAAAACAATCACAACGCATTGATTTAATCGACGCACTCAGAGGTTTTGCCCTGTTGGGTATTTTAATGGTCAATATGCTTTTAATGAACCAGCCCGTACTGACGATGACAGTGGGACCCGACCCGGATGCCTCGTTGGTGCAAATTATGGCCGAATCGTTCATTAAGTTTTTCTTTGAGGGCAAGTTTTATGTGATTTTCTCAATGCTGTTTGGTTTTGGCTTTTATATCTTTTTAAGTAAGGGTAAGGATATCGGAAAATCTACATTGCCTGTTTTCAGAAGACGATTATTCATTCTGCTGCTCATCGGGCTGGCTCATATTGGCTTACTTTGGGCCGGCGATATCCTGGTTTATTATGCACTTTTCGGTTTTCTTCTAATCCTTTTCAGAAAGCTATCCGATAAAAAAATTATTATTTGGGCCACTGTTTTAGCTTTGGTGCCTACAGTTTTGTATGCCATTATGGTCTTAATGATTTCATTTTTTTCAAAGAGTCCAGAGATTAAGGCTGTTATTGATGAGCAAATGCAGCAAAGCGTGCTCGATATGAATCAGTTTATTGAAGAAGCAACCCTGATTTATTCTAGCGGAAGCTTTTCCGAGATAGTATCAATCAGATTTGGTGAGTACCTATCCTTATTGGGTAGCAGTTTGTTCTTTTTTTGTCCGGTGGTATTGGCCATGTTTTTAGTCGGTTACCTGGCAGGCCGTAAAGGAATTATGGTTAATTATGCTAATAAACTCCGGCTATTCAAAAAAATATTTTGGTGGGGTTTGGTTATAGGGGTGATCACCAATGTATTTTACACAGTAGCTTACAGGAATACGATACTGAGCGTGCCCGATGGCTGGGGCTTGTTAACCTCTTCCATGCATTCTATAGGTGGTATCTCACTTGGGCTGTGCTACATTTCGGGCTTAACCATTTTATTTATTCGAGGTAAAGCAGGTTTAATGATCAAATATTTTGTGCCCATCGGGCGAATGGCACTGACCAATTATCTGCTGCAATCAATAATTGCTGCAGTTTTATTTCACTCTTACGGTTTTGGCCTCTTTGGTAAAGTTGAGGTTTGGCAAAGTATCGTCCTAACCCTGATTGTATTTGCTTTACAGGTTATGTTTAGTCGATGGTGGTTAAGTCAATTTCAATTTGGCCCTTTTGAATGGCTCTGGCGCAGCCTTACTTATCTGAAGTTGCAACCTATGAAAAAAATATTACTGTAATAAAGCAAACATATGATAGAAAAAATAAAAAAATACTATCCCAATGTAGGCCAAAGTTGGGGTATTTTAGGAATAGCCATTGTTTCAATGCTATTGTTTAGCCCGTTAAATCATACTTTAAACAAGGTAGTAGGAAGAGAGCTCTCTTTTTTGATTTATTATCTTGTCGCAATGGGTGTGCCTTTTGTATTAGCGCACTTTTTAAGAAAAAAGGAGACCGGGGTTACTGAATATAGTTTTGGCACTGCCAGCGCAAAGTTAATGGTGTTTTTAATCATCACCATTATTGCAATTCAAACGGGTATTGTTATGCCGATGGTTAATTTAGTACCTATGCCTGAGTTCATGCAGGAAATCTTCCTTGAGTTTGCCAAACAAGATGGATTGTTTTCTTTTATTGCAATTGTTATTGCAGCACCGGTAATCGAAGAGCTCATTTTTAGAGGTATCATTCTGGATGGCCTTTTAAAAAAATATAGTCCTGCAAAATCCATTATTTTATCAAGCGTACTTTTCGGAATTGTGCATTTAAATCCCTGGCAATTCATCAGCGCGTTGATAGTTGGGGTGTTTTCCGGTTGGGTTTATTACAAAACCCGGAAGTTGACCCTGTCAATTCTGATTCATGCGGCCAATAATTTATTTGCCTTTGCTATGGGTTATTTTATGAGTTCCGAAACCATGATGAGTGAATCGCTAACAGATATGTATGGCGGAACATTCAACATGATCTTAATTACCGTAGGCGCAATAATAGTTTCGGTGCTTGGTTTTTTCTTACTAAAAGAAGAGTTTAATAGCTTGAAAATTGATAGATGACAGTGATTGTTTACTTATTGAACATAAAAGCTCACGTTTTTTAGTAAGAATTCCCGGCCCCCTCCACTTAAAATTCTTAAGAATGGCAGGTTAAAGATTGAATGTCAATGGTTGAGTGCTTTTTAATTCTTCGGCACAACTTTGTGAAATTGGTAAAGAACAATTCATCCCATTAAATTTGGGTTTCTGGGTGTGTTAATGCGAAAGTAACTTTGTTCAATGAGTCTGCCTTTGTACGGTAAATCCTTAAAAGCAAGGAATTTGACGAAAAAGTTACAGTAGTAAAAGAACTGAATATCGCCTAATGATTTAAAATCCTTATTTTCGCCAATCAGAATTTATTATTTTATCCAAAAGTTGCCTTTGCAACCTGGGTTTTAAGAATTATCAACCATAATATTAATGAACAAGCGACAAATTGAGTCAACGGCCTACCAGTACACGCTAATAATAATTATTCTGGTAGCCATTGCATACAGGGGAGGCAGAGATTTTTTATTTCATAAGAATGAGGCAGAAATCACTGTGGAGTTAGAAGATATACAGGATATTTACCCCACAGCAACGGAATTTAATCGCAGCAGACATGCTGCTTTTGATGTGTATGGAAAAAATGGAAATAAAAAAGGAACCGCACTGCTTTCGTCTGATTACACCCAACAATTTGGTTATGGCGGCAGGGTTCCGTTACTAATAGGGCTTGATGATAGTTTAATCATCACTAAGGTTGTGTTGCTGCCTAATAATGAGACCAGTGACTACATCGAAGCCATTTATGCCAATGAATTTATAGGTAAATGGCAGGGCGTGCAGCTCGCAGATGCTGTGGAGTACAAGGTTGATATTGTCTCCGGTGCTACCCATACGAGTAAAGCCGTACTTGCAGGCATCAGGCATACCGCATCTTCGGTTATGAAATCTGATGCAGCGGTTATTAAAGACTCAAAGCTTTGGACAACCATTAAGGATATTCTGTTTTTGAGCCTGATGCTTCTGTCGGTGGTGGTGGCTAACAAAAAAGGAACAGCCAAATACCGTACTATTTATCTGTTTCTGGTTTTAATTATAATGGGGTTGATCCTCAATAATGCACTCTCTGTTCAGTTGCTACAGGGCTGGCTCAAAGATGGCTTTGGCTGGCGGGTCAATTGGCAAACTACCGTAATGTTCATCTTAGCACTGGCCATTTCTTTTCTCGGCAAAAGGAAATTTTACTGTAACTATCTCTGCCCGATGGGCGCACTGCAAGAGCTTACAAACCGCTTTACGCCATTCAAAAAAAGATTGTTACCAACACAATTCAAAGGAATAACTGTAAGGGAGCTTTACCTGGTACTCATTGCAGGTGCTTTGTTGCTGGGCTTTGCGCCTGAGTTATCTTATGCCGAACCTTTCATGTTCTTTTCTTTTCGAGTGATTGGTTACGGACTAATCACCTTTGGTTTAATTGTTATTTTATTGTCGCTTTTCTTTACTAAACCCTGGTGTTCAGTATGTCCTACAGGATGTGCACTGGATACCATATCTTATAAAAAAGCCAGAAATACTGAATTATAAACAGATGAACCGAGCCATGATCCGCCAGCTGGCGGAACACACAAACGTATTGATTATAATGGAAAAAAACATGTGTGACGTAAATATGAATCATCATGGCGAGCTCCATCTGACCACTAAAATCAAAATTATAAACAGATGAACCGAGCCATGCCTAAAAATTTTGACACAGTTCTACTGAGCGTGTCGAAGTACACCCGCCTGATTGTAACGAACCTACAAATAGTATGCAGCATACATTAGGCTTATCATGGCGAGCTCCATATGACCATTGAACCGAACGAAGTGAGCTCATAGCCTGTCCCGCCCAAAAGCCGGGAAGCTTGCGAATAAAATTAAAACAAACATATGAAATCATGAAAAAAAGTAAAGTTTTAAATATTATTCTTGCCGCCGCCGTATTGGTTTTGGTAATTCAATTGACCAATAAAAGCGACAGTTCCAATAAGCCAGTATCGACATCATCAGATACAACTATGAATGCTCAGCGGGCAACATCAGATAGTACAGCGGTGCCCTTTAAAAAGAAATCGCTGGGAGTTAGAAGTGAGGTGTACCCGAAGCCTGCTTTGGTGATAGGCTCATATGATAAAGCGGGAAAGCCAAATATTATGACTGCTGCATGGGCAGGGATTTGTAATTCCGATCCGCTTAGTATTGCGGTTTCTATGCGCCCTGCTACCTACTCTTACGGTAATGTAACAGAAACAAGGTCGTTTACAGTGAATATACCCTCTGCCGAATTGGCTAAGTATGTCGATTATGCAGGTCGTTTTTCGGGGAAAGATGTAAATAAGTTTGCAGAGACCGGGCTCACACCTGTAAAAAGTGAGTTAGTAAATGCCCCTTACGTAAAAGAATTTCCTATTGCTATTGAGTGCGAAGTTACAGCGTTTCATGATCTTGGCTCGCACAGGCAATTTATTGGCAAAGTTATCGATGTAAAAGTTGATGAGGCTATCTTAAATGCCGATGATCGGGTAGATGTAAATTTATTGAATCCCCTAATCTATGGAGGAGGAAATTATTATGAAACAGGCCCCTTTTTAGCCAGGGTGGGCGAGTCATTGAATGAAATAGATGGTAAACCATTTGTTCCTGATTATAGTCAGAAATACGAGAATAAAGCATTGGAAGTGATACATAACCGAAAGAGTGTACGCCATTTTACCGACCAACCGGTTTCAAAAAAGCAGATAGAAACCCTGCTGCGGGCAGGTATGGCCGCACCAACAGCAGCAAACAGGCAGCCCTGGGTGTTTTATGTTGTAACGCAACGTGAAACCCTCGATGCACTCGGCCAGCAGTTGCCTTATGCTAAGATGTTGCACCAGGCACAATCCGCTATTGTCGTTTGTGGCGATATGGACAAGGCCGGCAACTTAAAGGATAAAGGCTATTGGGTGCAAGATTGTTCGGCAGCATCAGAGAATATTCTCCTTGCTGCAGAAAGCATTGGCCTTGGAGCTGTGTGGACCGCTTCGTATCCATACGATGACAGAACAAAAGTGGTTATAAAAGAACTTGACCTGCCTGAAAAGCATGTGCCCTTAAATGTTATTCCCATTGGTTATCCTACAGGCGAAGATGTACCCAAAGACAAGTGGAAACCAGAGAATATTTTTTGGAAGTAGGGGATTTAAATTTTGGAAATCAGCCATTTTGATTTCCACAACCCGGCGCGTGAGCCGTTCAATGGCCGGCAAAGTCGATTTCCACTGTCCTGTGTATTATTCGTGCAAATGCTTTTTAGGTTGCCACCGATAATCATTATTTAAAAATTTTATGGTGCAACGGTAGTTCGTTGAGTGGCTCGGGGGGCTGGACATAAGCGAATCGAAACGAACGTTGCTGCTATTCCCACAACCATAGGTATGAGCCACTCAATGGCCGGTAAAGTCGATTCCCACTGTCCCGTGTATTATTCGTGCAAATGCTTTTTAGGTTGCCCCCGATAATCATTATTTAAAAATTTTATGGTGCAACGGTAGTTCGTTGAGTGGCTCGGGGGGCTGCACATAAGCGAATCGAAACGAACGTTGCTGCTATTCCCACAACCATAGGTATGAGCCACTCAATGGCCGGCAAAGTCGATTTCCACTGTCCTGTGTATTATTCGTGCAAATGCTTTTTAGGTTCCCCCCGATAATCATTATTTAAAAATTTTATGGTGCAACGGTAGTTCGTTGAGTGGCTCGGGGGGGCTGGACATAAGCGAATCGAAACGAACGTTGCTGCTATTCCCACAACCCGGCTCGTGAGCCGTTCAATGGCCCGGGAAAGCGCAATTATCAATATGCACTATCCAAATTCTATAATCCACTATCCAACATCTAAAATCTACGATCCGTGATCAAATATCTACTATCTAATCCCCAGAATCTGCTATTAAACAAAAATCGACTTATTTCGCTTAATATATTGTTTAAGCGGTGTCGGTTTTCTGCCGAGTATCTGTTCAATGTCATCTGATGTTTGGGCAACCTGTCCGGTTTTGATCTTTCCGAATACGGCGATCATGGCATCAATATAATCTTTTGAGAATCCACGCTGCTTCATTTCCTTGCTGTAAGTTTCATCATCCGGCTCTTTGTATGTAATGTCTTTGTTCAAGACCTCCGAAAAAATTCCGGCAGCCTGATGCAGGTCCATAGCTTCGGGGCCTGTAAGGTATATGGTTTCTTTACTGAATTTCGAAGGGTTTTCAATTACTTCAGCTGCAACCGCGCCAATATCATGGGTGTCTATAAATGGAGCCTTGCTTTTCCCTGTTGGCAGAAAGATTTGGTGTTGTTTTCGAATATCTTCCTTTTGATACAACTCAAAATTCTGCATGAAAAAGTTAGCGCGCAAAAAGGTGTATGCTTTACCGCTATTTTCAATGATGCTCATAATGTTGGGGTAAGATGCAATAAAAACAAAATTTGTTACCCCGGCTTCAATGGCCGTTTCCACTAGCGGAACCAGCAACTTTTCAGCGCCTGGTGTGGCTGAGGGACCACATAAAAACAGCGTTTCGATCCCTGCGAGGGCTTTTGGGAATCCTGACGGGTCCTTAAAATCAAGTTTTACGGTATCGGTTTCAAATCCGAATTGCTTAAATGCCTTATCAGCATCTCGTGTTGCTGCCGTAAATGGTATCCCTTTCTCATGCAAAGCTTTTGACAGGGGTAAACCAATATTTCCTGTTGATGCCGTCACCAAAATTTTAGATTTGCTCATATCTTTTTTTTCTTTCTGTTTAATTGGTACAACAAGTTGGAAAATGTATAGTTTAAATGTTTCATTGGTGCATCTTTCCTTTAATCATGGAGTGAATTTTTTACGGGTTGGCTTTACAAATCAATTTGTCGGCAAGCCACCATATTATATAAATCCGCAACAAACATTATCTTTGTAAAAATTAATGCAACCCGTTTTTTTAAATACCCGTTAATATGAAGTTACTCACACTTGTTTTTCTATGCCTGCCTTTTTTAGTATTGGGCCAAACCAGTATTTACGATATTCAATACACCACCAATGCCGGCAATGGCACCTGGCCTTCTACTTATGCCGGGCAAACCGTCACTACAGGCGGAATTGTTACCGTGGCCAACTACAATGGTGGCCGGTACTTTATTTCATCATCGCATGGTGGCGCCTGGGACGGTCTTTTTATTTATGACAATACAAATGCTCCTGCAGTGGGCGACAGTATTGTGATTACAGGCCTGGTTTATGAATACAATGGCATGACCGAGCTTAAAGATATTACATCATTTGATGTGGTGAGTAGTGGCAACCCACTACCCGCGGCGGCAAATATTGCCACTGCAGCCGTTACCGATGAGGCTTATGAAGGTGTGCTGGTGCAAATATCTGATGTAACGGTTACCGGTGCTTTCGATGATTATGGTAACTGGTATGTGAATGATGGCAGCGGTGATTGCACAATCAGAAGTGGTATCTACAATTTGGCCAGTGACGGATTCCCGTTGTTTGGCGGTTATCCCTTTTCAACCGTAAAAGGTATCGTAACTGATTATTATGGCACTTGTTTGCTTCCACGCTATCGCGAAGATATACAATCGGCTCCCGGTGCTTTTGTTGCGTATACCGAAGATCTTTTTACTGAGGCGTCCAGTGCCTTTAACCTGCCGGTAAAAATAGCTTTGCTGAACCAAACGGGTGCCATTACCAGCTATCAGTTAAATATGACTTACAATGCATCTGTTTTTACCTATAACGGTTACGAAATAGCGGGAACACTTTCTGAAACCGGTACTGTAACCGATAATTCCACGCCGGGCGCAGTGAGCTTGAGTTTTACAGGCAATGTTACCAGCGAAGATGTGGCATCACTTGTTAAACTGAACTTTACCGCTGCTACAGATGGAGATGCCAATTTACAGTTTGCATCAACCTTCATCAATGGCAATGAGATCACTTATTTGTCTACCGGAGTGATACAGATAGGCTCCACGGCATGCGACATACCTTCGGCCGACACGCTGACCATTGTACAACGGCCGCTTTTGAATATACCCACTATTGCTGCCCCGGGTGAGACCTTTGAAATTGAGTGCTTTGCGCCTGAAACAACCACTGATTGGTCTGCACGTATACTTTACAACGGTTTGGATGTGGATCTGGCTATTGATCAAACAGCGTATGATGCGCAATTAAACAAATGGACCTTGCAGGCTACCATGCCCGCGGTTGATTATTACGAATTGTACGATCTTGAGGTGACGGCCACTGGCCTGCTTGCCGACACGGTTGCAAATGCCGTTAAGGTTATTGATCAGTACAAAACCGATTATTATTTCGTGCACATCACCGATGCCCATTTGCCCGGCCATACTTTCTGGGGCGATCCGGGGTATGAAAACGACGATTCGGAACTGGCAGATCTCGCTGCCGTAATTGAAGATATAAACCTTATAAACCCGGAGTTTGTGCTTCTTACAGGCGATGTGCTCAACGAAGGGGAGATGGAAGATTTTGAGTGCTTACGACATCACACTAAGGTTGTGGAATTGCTCCAGCAATTCGAAGTGCCGGTGTATATTGTCCCGGGCAATCACGATTTGGGCGGTTGGGAAGCTACTCCACCTTCGCAGGGTACTTCCAGGAGAGCCTGGTGGCAGTTTTTCGGATGGCGGCAACGCATCATCCCGCCCGTTCAGGAAGCATATTATGTGCACGATTATAGTTTCGACTATGGAAATGTACATTTCACAGGCTTAGAGTCATCAGACAATTACGACGGCTACATGTACAACGTCTACGGTGAAAAGGGATTTATTCCATCGCAGTTGAGCTGGTTGTCGAACGATTTGGCTGAAGCAGGTAATAAAACCAAGGTGCTTTTTTATCATTACGATTTTAATGCCGACATAGATCTTAACAGTTTGGGCGCTGATATGGCACTTTGGGGGCATACGCACTCCGACACCGATGATTTTACCCATCCGTACAACATCGGTACTGATAATATCTGCGACGAAACCAGCGCATACCGTGTTGTCCGGGTAAACAATGGCGCGCTGACACCGGAAAGTACAGTTTACACAAGAGGTTTTGGCGAGAACCTGGATGTTGCTTTTAGCCACGAAAATAATGGGTCAGTCGATAGCTTAGCTGCCACCGTAACTAATAATCATAATCAGGCTTTTGCCCATGCACAGGTTAAGTTTGTTATGCCTGAAGGTGAATATAACGTTACCAATGGTACGCTGAAGCAGGTAATACCAGAGAACGGAACCAATATTTGTTATGTTGAAGTGCCCATGGCCGCCAATAGGGAGGTTGATGTGAGCGTCAAACGAAATAATCCCAATGCAATAGTTCCGTTGGAAGTGAATGGTTCGCTGGAGCAAAACTATCCGAATCCCTTCCGCGCAACAACCCAAATTAACTTTGCTATAGAAAACAACGCTCATGTGCAATTGTTGGTTTATAACGCAGTCGGTCAGCAGGTAAAAACGTTGGTCAATGCATTCAGACATACCGGCAATCATACAGTAACCTGGGACGGCACCAATGATGCGAACACAAAAGTGCCGCAAGGGATTTATTTTTATAAGTATGTTGTCGATGGTAAGCAAATTGCTTCCAGGCAAATGGTGTTCTCGGAATAATTGGTTTTTTATATGTTTTTCAGGCTAAGTTATTGGTTTGTAGCCTGTAATGATAGTTTTTGACCTGAGAAACCTGAAACAGTTTCATCATCCATGGCCTGATCATTGTTCGTTTTTACAATACGTGTCCGTAAACATTAGACTATAAAATTTGGAGGTAATATGGCAAAGCAAGCATTTAAGGCATACGTCGTAGACGAAAAAGACGGAGCTTTTACAGGCTCCATTAAGACAAAAACAACGGAAGAGTTGCCTGGGGGCGACTTGTTAATAGAAGTTTTTTACTCTTCGTTGAATTACAAAGATGCACTATCGGCCTCAGGGAATAGAGGGGTAACTAAAAATTATCCACACACCCCCGGCATTGATGCCGTAGGAAAAGTGGTGCAAACCAATAATCCTGCCTTTAAAACAGATGATGAGGTTATTGTAACCAGTTATGACCTGGGAATGAATACCGATGGTGGATTTGGCCAGTACATTCGTGTGCCTGCAGAATGGGCCGTTCACCTGCCTGAAAACATGTCTATGAAAGAGGCTATGATGTACGGAACAGCAGGGCTGACAGCCGGCATGTCTGTATACCGGCTGACGGAATTGGTTAAGCCTGAAGATGGTAAAATCGTTGTATCTGGCGCAACCGGAGGTGTAGGATCATTGAGTGTCTCTATTTTAAGCAAATTGGGTTATTCTGTAGTGGCCATTACCGGTAAAGCATCGGAGCATGCATATCTGACACGTCTTGGAGCCACTGAAATTATTGACCGCAATGATTTTGAGCAAAAAGAAAAACGACCTATGGTAAAAGCACAATTTGCCGGAGCTATTGATACAGCGGGAGGTGCCATTTTAGAAAATATTATAAAATCTACTGCTCCCATGGGAGTGGTTACATGCTGCGGGAATGTGGCTTCACCAAAGATAGAATTAACCGTATTTCCCTTTATCCTTCGGGGTGTAACCTTAATTGGTATTGATTCGCAAAACTACCCAATGGATTACCGGGTGAAGGTATGGAGCTTGTTAGCTCAAGACTGGAAACCCAAACATTTGTTTGAGACAGCAGTTGAAATAACGCTCAACGATTTACCTGAAAAAATCGATCTTATGCTTAAGGGAAAAGTGAAAGGAAGAACTATTATAAAAATGAAAGCATAGCATGAACTGATTATTCTGTAGAACGGATAAGATATATACTTTAGCAAAAGAGCAAATCATAGTTATTTCAATACTTTAAACCTAAGCTTGTGAAAATAGATCAATCCATTGAGTTTTTCAATCAGCTGACTGAAGAAACACAAAATTCTTCGGAACGGCGCCGTTACAGGCAATTTGCCAGAATGCTCAATGAACTGAAAGAAAAAGATACTTCGGGTAAGCATACAATGATAATTGACCGGAAGCTCGACGAAATTCAACCACAGCTTTTGTCTGCGGCAGACCGAAAGAAGGCCATGCAAAGCTTCAAAAAATTTTTGATGAAATCATTACGATACGTACCTGCCAATTATTACGTGACCCTTGGCACAGGTTTAGGTAACCTAATGGGTAGTGCTTTAGGTGTTACTTTCGGTATCACTTTTTATCGGATCATGGGCATAGTGTTTGGGATTTTAATTGGCGGTGGGTTCGGGCTAACGCTTGGGCTATTGTTCGGTCGCTATCTGGATAAAAAAGCCCGTACTGAAAAACGCGTACTTGAACACCTGTGGATTTAAAATTATTGGGTCTACGGTTCCATAATATTTTTGAAAAACTTCACGATATCATTTTTCACCTCTTTCGGGTTTGCATGGCCTGTGTTTTTGTAAGTTTTTATCTCTGCATTTATTCCATTTGACTTATAAACTTCCCTGCATCGGTTCCAACGATCGGGCAGCATCGTTTTACCTAAATGTTTGTAAATAAGCTGACGCTCTTTTTCGCTGTAGGCATCTGAATAGGGCGCTGCATCGTTATCGTCCAGCCCGCCCATGTAAAGGAATTGTGGTAGTGACTTAAAGGCCTGCTTGTTGAATGCTTTGTTGAAAAGTGAATCAAAATCTGCCGTACCCACTGGATAGACCAGACCCTGCTTTTTAAGGGTGTCTTCGGGCAGCATCAGTATGCCGTTTAGTCCACCTGCGGCAACAGCCAGGAGTTTCTTGGGATGTATAAGTGAGAAGCGATTTGCAAAACTGCCCGAAGCACTAAATCCCACCATTAGAAATTTTTCTTTTACGTTGAATCCCCTTTTTTTAAGGGTGTCCAATGCGTTTTGTTGCATGGCTATAAGTTGCAGGTCAATTCTTTTCAGCGGAGGCGCTTTCTTAAGTATTACATCACGGTCGAGCGAGTGGGTGTAAACCCGGCTCTCTTCTCTGGATCTGGGAAATATCGGCACGAGTAGGGGTAAATTCAGTTTGCTGGCAATGTAATTGCCCGGATAAAATGGTTTTGTAGCCTGGTGCCTGGCTTTTTCAATATGTTTTTTAAAGTCATCGGTTACCTGTCCCGTATTGTTGGGGGCTACAATTATTGTGAGCTCCTGGTTTTGTGGCATGTCTTCCGGAATAAATATCAGGTATGGAAAGTTAAAGCCCGCCTCCGGTGCGGGCTGCATGTAACGTAGTTCGCCTTCAGGGTTTTGTTTGCATCCGGCAATAAATAATACTACGAAGGTTAAAAATATTATACGATTCATTTATGATGTGATTAGTTGTGTGAAAATATCAGGCAAAATACTTTTTTATGCAATTAGTTCGAATATTCAAGTCTAATTTTTTTCATTCTTTTGGTTTTGAACCAGCCCATAGTGGTCTTTTTTCTTTACCACCTCACATTGTTTTTTTAAATGAATGATCCAACCATCTCCTTCTATCGTATCCTGGTTTATTTTGGTTGGTTTTGAGATGTGTACACAGTTCCAGTCATTGGTCATTAGTGTCCCTTTTTTAGCTGTAAGTACACCAAACCAATCTCTTAGTACGAAATATTCATATACATTACCATGTGGTTCCAATGGGATAATGCTGTTGGGATTGAACCCAATCTGTTTGTCGATTAATTCAATTATCAGGGGTTGGTCTTCCAGCAATTTATGAGTGTATTGTTCGATTTTTTCCTGGCGTTTCTCCCATCGGGCAATTTCTTCAGATTCGATTTTATCGAAGTTGTAGTGCTGCTTTATATCATCGTATTGTAATTTACTCAGACTTTGCGGGGCAATATCGAAATGTTGCATGGTTAGTTCAAATGCATTGAAGTTGCGCATTGTGCCGTTTTTCCAGGCTTTACCTGAAGCATCAAGTAGTAATCCGTATAATGGGCCGGAGGTGTAAGCTGTGGCCCGCGAGAGGGATGACTTTGTAGACATATTTTTAATGTTTTCTTGTAGTCGCATTTTTAGCCTTTGTGCATTGTATCCCAGTTTAAATCCGGTGTATTGGGCCAGTCCTTCCTGTGTCTCCAGTAGTATTTCTTCGTTTTTCGTCTCAGGATATTGATCAAAGCGCATTTTCCGGAAATATAAAGCGTGTTTCACTGCTTCCTGGTTATTGCTGTAAAGCCCTTCGTATAAGGCATTCATTTCAAGGCGGAAAAGCGTTCGTGCATCTTTTTTGTCCATATGCGGAACTGCCATTACACTTATTTTTATACCCATTAATTGCTGCAGGTTATGAAACGATTCATGTGCCATGAGTTCCAGGGCTTCATCGCTTTTCTTACTCAGTGGCCACATCACCATTGTCCAGGGCGTGCTGTCTATCAAAACCGATGTGTTGGCAATTGCCTTGTTTTGCGGATATTGACCCCGAAATAGTTTTCCGTCCTTTTTAGCTTCATAGGCTTGCAATGGTTCATTGGCAACAAATTCATAGTTTTCAGGATTCACGTACAGCATTTTGTGCGGCAATTTGTGGCCCCAAAGTGCTCCGTTGTCACTTTCTCGCAATTGTTCAAACTGTTTAAAATATTTTGCGGCACGATCGGTATCGATTGTTTTTTGTTGTGCAGGTAGCATTTTAATTGATGCCATCAGCAAGATTGAAATAGTTAAAAGTAAAAGTTTCATGATTTTTGGCTTTAAAATTCAGTGCTAAATTATGCAGGGTTTGTGAAACCTTCGGTTAATGCTGGGTTAATGCTGGGTTAATGATTTCGTTTTTAGTAAAGTAAGTGTATTTTTGTGTCATGGACAGAAAAAGTACAACCAGTTTATACCTGCTTTTTACAGGTGCGATATTGTTTTTGGTATTATCTGTTTTTATGGTATGGAATGCCTACCAATCGGCAGAAAGGCAGTTTAAATTTACAAAGCAGTATTACCTCAGTACCGCATTTTTTCAAAGTGGCATGGATGGAAACGAACTCGCCCCGCTGGCCGATTCCATAAGCCGAATGCTGGATGCCGGAGAACCGATTGTGGGTCGTAATCGGCAGGTTATTGACAACCTTACCATAGAGGCTACGAAAGAGTATCAAAAGGTGGAAGAAAACTTTGCCCGGTTGTTGCAAAAAGATGATATTCATGCCGGTTTTAATATGTCTGTTATTGTAAGTAAGTTCTTTATCAGGCAAGCAGATACTGTAATTACGCTTTACGATATAGAGGAAAATGGTAGCTTTTTAACGCTTTCGGGTGATATGAAAAAGCTGAATATCCTCAAGCCTGACAACTCCTTTTTCTACAAGCTCAAGAAATTCGATATCAATCTGCAGGTGTCGGTATATGTAAATTTTCCAAATATTACATTTTTTCTACTTAAACAAATTTGGCCGCAGTTGCTCATATCATTAATCATGTTGTTTTTATTTGCAGGAATTGTGGCTTATACCATAAAAACTATTCGCAAACAGCAATTGGTAGATCAGATGAAAACAGATTTCATTAACAATATGACACATGAGTTAAAGACACCTTTAACCACGCTTTCTGTGGCAGCGAAAACCATTGATCCTGAAAATTTAAATGCCACCAGCTCCTTAATTACGAGCCAGGTGAGGCGTCTTGAGTCCGTGGTAAATCAGGTGATGGAGCTTTCTACCCTCTATGAAAAAGGCATAGCCCGGGAACGTATACCTGTGCAGGAATTTTTTATGAAGTTGGTTGAGACGTTTGCCCGCCAGCCCGAGGAGGTTGAACTTAGTTTTTGTAAGGTGCAGGATGAGGATCATGTTTGGACTGATCGTTTTTTGCTCGAAACAGCGGTACTTAATTTGCTCGATAATGCCGGGAAATATGGTGGTGAAAGTAAAATATTTATACCAGTGTCATATTCGGGCAACTTTTTAAGCATAAAAGTAGCAGATGGAGGCTGTGGAATTCCGGCGCAATACCAGAAGTATGTGTTTGATAAATTTTACCGCGTGCCTGAGGGTGATAGGCATGAAGTATCAGGCTCCGGATTAGGACTCTATCATGTCAGAGAAATAGTGAAGGCACATAAGGGTAAGGTAAAGCTTTATTCTGAAACGGACAAGGGCACAGAAGTAACACTTTTAATTCCTGTGAGATGACAACAACAATACGAATATTGCTTGTGGAAGATGATGCAGATCTGGGTAATGTTCTTACCCATTATTTAAAGATGAATCAATTCGATGTCGATTTGTGTCGAACCGGAGATGAGGCTTTAGAGCGCATCTTTTCGCAAAGTTACAACTTATACATTCTGGATGTGATGTTGCCTGGTATGGATGGTTTTACTTTAGCCGAACACATCAGAAGCAAACAGGATGCGAAGCCTTTTCTGTTTTTAACCGCACGGAATATGAAAACGGATGTGCTTAAAGGACTTAAAATGGGGGCAGACGATTATATAACCAAACCATTTGAACCGGAAGAGCTGCTCTTACGCATCCGAAATATTCTTAATAGAACAGGAAATCAAGCCCCTGACGCGTATACTATTGGTGATTATGAGTTTGATTATAGCCGTTATAAGCTCATTTATAAAAACCAGGAACGGAACCTTACAGAGCGCGAGGCTGATTTATTAAAGTTATTAGTGGAGCACAAGAATACTGTTGTTAAACGATCTGATATTTTACAGGCAATTTGGGGAGCGGACGATTTCTTTTTAGGTCGCAGTATGGATGTGTTTATTACCAGACTGAGGAAGTACCTGGAAGCCGATAAATGTATTGTAATTCAGTCTGTTCGAGGCGTGGGAATTATGCTTGAAATTAAAACAAAAATAAAAAGCAAATACTAAGATTTATAACACAATTAATTCTTTAAGAAACCATAATTGGGGGTTCTCAAATATATTTGTGTATCGAAGTGATACAGTTTTTTGTAATTTTTTGTGGTGATTTTTTAATGTTATTATTTTAGTTAAATTTATGGACTCTGCATTGATCAATTAGTTTTATGTTATTGTCTTGTAGGTGTTTGTGTTATTTTTTTGTCCAAAGAAAACGATTGAGCTATTTAGATGTTCCAAATTTTTAAAAACGGGGTTTTACCAATTTTGCTTGTCTGTATGTTTATAAAGCCGGCTGTTTCCCAAACAGAAACGGAAAGAAACAACAGTTTTTTAGCATTTGTAAAAGAATTATATACCACCAGCGATTTGTTGGTTAATGGAAAAGAACTTCTGCCGGGTGATCCCAGGATTAATAAGCATCCCTATTTATTTGCAGAAAACTGGATTGGAGCTGATGTTTATATCAAAGGTGAAGTTTTTAATAACCAAAATGTGCGGTATAACCTTTATACCGACCAGATTATTTTGCAATTTATAAAGCCCGAAGGTGTATCTGGTGTAGTGCTTCTTGATAACGAGATGGTTGATTCTGTCGATATTAATGGTCATTTGCTTATTTCTGCCATGCACCTTGGGCACGCTGATATAGACAGGAGTTTTGTGGAAGTGATTGAAGCCGAACAATTAAAATATTGTATCGCATATTTTAAAGATTATATCCGCATGTATTCGACAATGAATCCATACGGGAAATACTCCGATACAAAAAATAAGAAGTATGTCTTAAAAGATGCCCACCTACATAAGGCTGATAAAAGAAGACATTTTTTAAATATTTTCCCGGAGCATAAAAAAAAGATACGCCGTTTCCTGCGCAATAATAATATTAAATACAAAAACGCTACGGCCTCACAAATTAAAACATTAATGCAGTTTTGTAATGGATTGGATTAGAAAAAGTCTCTTGTCAGGTTTGCTCATACTATTTTTTGTGTTTTCTAGTTGTTTGTCAGCTATGGGGCAGCAAAAAATTATCATTACGCCGGAGGAATATGATGGGTTATCGTGGAGTGCCTTTTCTGAGAAATTAACCGATAAATATAATGTGCGCTTTTTCTATGCGGATTCGCTGCCTGAAATCAAACAGGTAAACCTGTCAGATACTGCAAGCCTGGGCTTTTTCCTACGGGAGCTATTCAGAAGTCATGATATATATGTGTCTAATGACGGAAGCGGCAACTATTTCTTTACCAAAGAGCAAGGTGTTCACACGCAACTGCCTCCCGGATTTTTTGAAGCAGAAATTGTTAATGATAGCCTTGAGCGGAGCAAAAATGAGGAGGCGAATGATTACCTCCAAACCAATGCGGATTATGCCAGCAAAACCATTGTAATTGGGAGCCATGGCGAAGCCAAGAATGGCAAAAACTGTAATATTTATGGGTTTGTAAAAAGTGCCGAGGATGGTGAGCCTGTTGTGGGAAGCTATGTATATATCGATGAAGAAGGCATTGGCACCGGAACCACCGAAAGCGGATACTATGTATTATCCGTACCCAAAGGACAACATGTTTTAACGGTTTCCAGTATCGAACGAAAAAAGAAAAAGTATAATATAGATGTCCGTTCAGAGGGGCAATTCGACATTTCGCTCCAAAGGAGATTGGTGGCGTTGAATGAAGTTGTTGTAACATCAGATAAGTATCACAATGTGCGGAGTACAAATATGGGTCTTGAACGGCTTACAATCAGAGATGTGAAGAATATACCACAGGTGCTGGGCGAAAGCGACCTTCTGAAAGTAGCGCTTTTGCTGCCCGGGGTTCAAAATACGGGTGAGGCATCTTCGGGTTTCAATGTGAGAGGAAGTCCATCGGACCAAACACAGTTTTTCATTAATAATGTGCCTGTGTACAACACCTCGCACCTATTTGGTTTTTTCTCAGCTTTCAACCCTGATGCGGTAAAAGAATTTAAACTTTATAAAAGCAATATTCCGGCAGAATTTGGCGGCCGGCTGGCTTCTGTTTTTGATATATCAACCAAAAAAGGAAACAAACAAAAGTTCTCTGCCAGCGGTGGTATTAGTCCGGTAACCGGCAGGTTGTTCCTTGAAACACCTATCCAAAAAGGAAAAAGCAGCGCTTTTATTGGTTTGCGTTCCACTTATTCCGATTGGTTGTTGAAAAAAGTGAAGTCTCCCGATATTCGAAACAGCAAGGCCAATTTTCGCGACGGTATCGGATCTGTTTCATTTAACCTGGGGCCAAAAGATAAGCTGGAATTATTTGGCTATTACAGTCACGATAATATTTCTTTTTCCAACCTTGCTGATTACAAGTATGAGAATATAGGCGGTTCCTTAAACTGGCAACATTTGCTGAGCAATAACAGTAAATTTACTTTAAGCACAATTTACAGTAAGTATTGGTTTGAGGAAGGAAACCATGAGATAGCTTTTAATGCTTTTCGTCATAAATTTGCACTCGAAAATTATAAGTTAAAAGGAGTGGTTGAAATATTGCCCAACAATGACCACAAAATTACTACAGGTTTTAGCTCCACCTTTTATTCCGTCAATCGCGGAGAGCATCAGCCGTTATCTGCCGAGTCACTTATACAGGAAATGCAGCTGGGCAGGGAGTATAGTCTCGAAAATGCAGTTTTCTTGAGTGATGAATGGCGAGTGCTGCCTTATTTAACGGTATACGCGGGCTTGCGGTTCAATAACTATAACTATTTGGGTCCTCAACAAGTATATCAGTATTTCGAAAACCAACCCTATGAGGAGTCCTCGATACGTGATACAATGAATTTCTCTGAAGGAGAGTTCATAAAGTCTTACAATTCTTTAGATTTTAGGGCCGTAGTAAATTATATGCTAACTACTTCCCTGTCTTTTAAGGCGAGTTTCAATAATTTGCATCAGAATATTTTTATGCTTTCCAATACCATTTCCATTTCGCCCACTGCTAAATGGAAACTGGCCGATTACCATATTGAACCCCTGAAAGGGCACCAGTTTTCTTTTGGAGTATATGCCAATCCGGACAACACCAATTTCGAATTGTCGGCAGAAGCCTACTACAAACATGTGGCAAATTTGGTAGAGTTTAAAAACGGAGCCAATCTACTGGTGGCAGAAATTCCGGAAACCGAAGTTGTACAGGGTGAGTTGGATGCCTACGGTATTGAATTTATGGTAAAGAAAAAGGCCGGAAGGCTCAACGGATGGATGAGTTATACCTATTCCAAATCAGAGGTGCTCGTGCAAAGTCCATTTACAGCCTCGGAGGTGAATTTTGGAGAGCCTTATCCGTCAAACTACGATAAGCCGCATGCTTTTAATCTGGTTGCAAATTATCGGTTGTCTCGACGGCTCAGTATCTCCGGCAATCTGGTGTACAATACCGGCCGCCCTGTAACTTATCCGGTTGGTATTTATTATCAGGATGGACAGCGAATTGTGAATTTTTCAGGTCGTAATGAATACCGGCTGCCCGATTACTTCCGGGTTGACTTTTCTGTAAATATTGAAGGTAACTTATTGTCTGATAAGTTTGCACACGGATCATGGTCCTTTTCAGTTTATAATGTATTAGGTAGAAAAAATGCTTACTCTGTGTATTTTAAAAATGAGGAAGACGGCATTCAGGCTTATAAACTGTCGGTTTTTGGTGCTCCGATTGTGACCCTATCATACAATTTTAAACTGGGAAATTATGCGGATTAACAGGCTTTTTACAATATTTATGGTTGCTGTATTTTCATTAGCAGCTGTTTCCTGTATCGAAGAATTTTCGCCCGATATAGACGATTATAATGACCAAATGGTTGTAGATGGTTTGCTCACAACCGACGAAGGTCCATATCAGATAAAACTATCGAAAACCAGTCCGGTGGAGGAGGAGGCCTACAGACCATATGAAGGTGCCTCGGTTGCAGTGGAAGATAGTGAAGCAAATATGTATACTTTTGAGGAGACCAGTCCGGGGACCTATCAAAATGACGATATTACCGGAACAGTGGGTCTTGCCTACAAGTTACACGTAACCACGCCCGATGGAAAAAAATATGAATCCGGTTTTCAGGAAATGCCACCTGCATTGCCGATCGATACGGTTTATGCAGAGATTGAGTCACGCTCTACAGAAGACCCTGAATATGATGAAGTTGGATATCAGTTTTATCTGTCGGCTCATGACCCGGCAAATCAACAAATGTATTTTTTGTGGAGGCTGGCAGAAACCTTTGAATACAATGCAGACTATCCCCTGGAATATATATATAACGGTGGTTATATACAATACCCCAATCCAACGGAGTTTTCTACATGTTGGAAAACAAACAGATTACAGGAGTTCTTTCTGTTTGACGCCAGTGGTTTAAGTAATGTAGACATTCAGGGTATGCCTTTGCATTTTGTCAATACGGAAACCAAGAAACTATCGGTCAGGTACAGTTTGCTGGTCAATCAATATGTAATATCAGAAGATACCTGGGAGTTTTTTAACTCAGTACAGGAAATGAACTCAGACAACGACCTTTTCTACTCAACCCAACCGTACCAGATAGCAGGCAATATCGAGTGTATTGACGATCCGGACGAAAATGTATTGGGCATGTTCTGGGTTGCCGGTAAAACCCAAAAAAGAATTTTTGTAACCCGGCCGCCCGAAGTGTTTTTCTATTATGAAGAGTGTTCTATAAATACGCAAGGCGTGCCGTTTATCGGTAACTATCATCCAAGTGAGTGGCCTATTTATCTTACCCTAAATGATGATGGTGAGCGGGGCATTGTTGGATTGGGTTGTGTAGATTGTCGAGAGCATGGCGGGAACCTGCAACCACCTGATTTTTGGTAGAAGCATTAATATTTAAAATTATGGGTTTAATGAGCAAATGGATTAAATATATAGCCGGAACACTGTGGGGTCTGTTTTTTATAATGACCACGGCTGTTGCACAAACCAATGTCACCCAAAATATGCCGGCTTCTGAATATTCAGAAGAGTTGAACCTGGTTATAGACCGGAATATTTATCTGACTGGCGAGGATATTTGGTTTTACGCTAATTTGATTAGCCATAATAAGGAATTGCTTAGCAAAACACTGTATGTTGAACTTTATAATAAGGATAACGCAGTACGAAAAAAGTTTTCTATTGAAGATGGTGCTTGTGAGGGTTATTTCATTATTCCTGCCGATTTTAATTCTGGTGGTTATCTGATGAGGGCTTATACCAATTATCAAAAGAACTTTTTACCGGAGCACTTCGCCCACCAGGTAATGTTTATTATCAATCCACGGAAAGGTATCCGGAAAAATGGGAAATTTACTTTGCCCACAAAAGAAAATGCCGATTCCACCGGACCAGCTTCACCCTTTTTGCCCAATACATATTCTGCTGTGCATCAGATGAGTAATAATCCAGTGCAAAGTGTAACAATTGATAGGTTAAGGGACAATTATCGGGTTAACTTCCTGACCGGTGCTTCTGATGCAGCCACTAATGGTTTGTATTTTTTGGTTCGCAATTCAAGTTTCGAGCGGGTTATGTATGAGCGCGTTGTTGGGAATGAAAAACTGATTCCGGCCGACAAACTATCTCCGGGCCTCAATTATTTTGTATTGATGAATGATTCGGTTCCAATTGTTACCGGTTGCATTTATGAACAGGCGGCTCCATTAAAACAACTTAAACTTAATACGGAAAAAGCCACTTATGCTCCTCGTGAGAACGTAAGATTTTCCCATGCAGGCTACATCGACAATCCCCAGGATTACAGGGCTATCGTGTCGGTCGCACGCAAAGGGACACATTTCCGAGAAAAAGATACATCCTTTATTTACAGGCTTGTGGCTTTAAATCCTTATTTGCTAAACGATTATCAGGAAATTTTTCCCGGATTTCAGCCCTTACCAAATCGTTATTTGAGCATTGCTTTGCAGAATCATGTGGCAGCATTGAAAAAAAATCAGCGTTTTTTAGGAAAAATTACCCACAACACTTTGGAATATGTTCCTGATATTTACGATTTGAGCTTAGCGGGTCATTTGAGCAGCAAAAAAGATAGTGTTCAGCTAACCAATCGAGCCGTATACCTGTCATTATTTGGCGAAAATCCTCAATTTCATGTGTATAATACGCGGGAAGATGGCTTTTTTATTTTCAATATCGAAAATTTGTCAGGCATCCAGGATGCTTATCTCACAACCGGCACCGAAGAAAAGGAAGTGTTGGATATTATGGTAAAAAGTGACTTTTCAAAAGCATTTTATGCTGATAAAATGCCAATGCTCATCGATACCAGTTATCGTGAACTGATTAGGCAAATGTATTTGACACAGCAGATACAAAATAAATTTAAAAGTTCTGATTCTGCCCTGGTTAGTAGTTTTACATCCATTCCATCCATAGAACGGAATGCAGAAGTAATTTACATGAAAGATTATGTGGAGTTGCCTACTATGACAGAGGTTCTTAAGGAAATTGCTCCCAATGTTTTCGTGAGAAAACGGAAAGGCAAAAATAAAATACTTGTCTTCGATGAAAAGCGAGATTTTCTTTATGAGGATCCTTTAATTTTATTAGACAATATACCGGGTTTGGATGATCAGACTATCTTTTCTGTTGCTCCGGCTAAAGTTGAAAAAATATTTGTTATTCCGGAACCATACTACATAGGGAATCATAAGTTTAATGGTGTTGTTTCTATTGTCACTAAAACAGATGATTTTGGTGGTGCGGAGTTCAATGGGAACTCCATTTTTCTAAAATATACCACCTATTCCCCTTCGGCAACGTTTGTCAAAAGTGTGCCAAATGTGGGACATCGTCCATATTTTTCGAATTTGCTTTTTTGGCAGGTTGCCGATTTTGAAAAGCTGCAAAAATCCTTTGAGTCTTCTGATAATGAGGGTGAATATGAGATTTTTTTAAGAATTTTGAGCAATTCTGTAAATAGCGGATTTCTTGGAAAAGAGCGCTTTTTGCTCAAAAAAGAGTAATATATTTAATGTCTTTTGATTCCAGTCAACCATATGTTTTGGGTTTAGGTATTGGGATTGAATTTCCCATATGCAATGATGACAAATTTCTTTTCAACGAACGCTGGTCCCCAGGTAAAAGAAAAAACTCCTTTTAAGCCCATTTTTAGTACGAAAATTGTTTTAGTTTTGCGAGCCTAAATTAATGCTAAGCAGATGAGACTTAAACAACTTTTATTTGGAATTGTAATCACTTTAATTATAACCTCGTGCGCAACCAGCAAGCTTGCAGAAGAGGGCAATGCAGCATACCAATCTGGCGACTATGTCGCAGCACTCAATGCCTGGGAGGAAATTATCAGTGATAAAGAGAGCAGGGGGCAACAAGCCGATACCAGCATTTATTACAAGGCGGGCATGGCCGCTATGGAGCTTGGTAATACCCCCAAAGCCAGAACATATCTTGTGAAAGCGAAAGACATGCAATATGAATCACCGGATATGTATGCCTCATTGGCTCATATTTACAAAGGTATTGACAATTTATCGCTCGAAATCGAAGCGTTGGAAAATTATCATAAAAAATTTCCCAATGGTGATGTGGTCGATACCATCAATGTGCGGTTATTTGAAACTTACGTGGAAAGCGAAAACTGGCAAAAGGCTGTGGATTTATGGCCTCAGATTGAGGATGCTGCAGCCTCAGATGTAGATTTGATCACAGAATACTTAATTGTGCATGAGAATCTGGAAAACGATTCCAAAAGCGATGAACTGGCTCAACGTATTATTGAACTTGATGCCGACAATGTTATAGCACTTGAATGGTTGGCTAAAAAGTACTATTGGAAAGCTGAGAAATTGTACGTTTCTCAGATGAAAGCCTATAAAAATAACCGAACCAACAGGCAATATAAAAAGCTACTCAAAGCCTGGGATAAAATATGGCCCGATTTCAGAAAAGCGCGCGCATATTATTTAAAACTCTACAAACTCGATCCAAAACCAAAGTATGCTAAATACCTTGCCGGCATTTACATCCGCATGGATAAGAAACAAAAAGCAGCTTATTGGAAAAGGCGAGCCAATTAACAAAAAACCATCTGTTTGTACATTTCTCCCTAACAATTAACGGTCAATTATTTGTATTTTAACTACTATTGGTCCGGGTTACAACAAAATATAGTTGTTGTTTGTTGTTCTTAAAACGCCTAAATATTAGACATTATGAGAACTACATTGTTGATTTCAGTTATCACAGCCTTGTTTTTTGCATTTACTTCGTGCGGCCATCAAACAGATGTTGTTGATTCAGGAACTTATGATGGTACTATCCAAAAGGTAAAACCTGAGGAAAGCGAGATTTATGTTAAGACGAAAGATGGTAAAACGCTGGAGCTTTATTTTATTGAAGAAACGAAACTTACCCAAAGTGGAGAAGTAGTAGCGTTTAAAGCCCTTGAAGAAGGTCAGTCGGTTACTGTGAAAGTTAAGAAAGTAGGTAAACGTTTGGATCCGTTAACTGTGCAAATTAAAGAGTAGAGCATGAACCAGATCCCTGATTTTTTGCGGACAGAAATATGGCATCCGTTGTCAGTTCATTTTCCCATTGCATTACTGCTTTTGGCCACATTATTTGGCATTGTTGCCTTTTTTGTGAGAAATAAGCAGTGGCGCTTTAATCGTGATTTATTGCTTCTGCTTGGCACTATTGGCGCGTGGATTGCTGTTTACACGGGTAGTCTTGCCGATGGAATTGTTTCACGAGAAATATGTGATCCCACTATGTTGAAAAGCCACGAATTATTTGCTTTTGGCGTGGCATGGACTTATTCTGCTGCTTTTTTATTGACTGTGGCGATAAAACTTAATGTTTTAGAGAAATTTAAAAGATATATCGAAATTTTAATTGTGGTGCTGATGCTTGCAGGCTCGGGTTTGTTAGGATACACCGGACACCTCGGTGCACAATTGGTTTTTCAGCAAGGAGCAGGTGTATACCAGCCAACAGAGGATTGCGCTGAATTTGAATAAGATGACGGTATAATCAGCTAAGGCCAATAAATCTAAAAAAACAGACTTATTGGCCTTAGTTTTATTTTAAATTGTGTTGATTTGGTGATGTACCGATACCAAATCGGAGCTAAATTTTTTTGTCTATCAAATATACATTGCGGTCTGAGGCACTTCTTGAAACCAATTCTCCAAGAAATCCGGTTAAAAACAGTTGTGTGCCAATAACCATCGCTACCAAAGCAATATAAAAGTATGGCGTGTCTGTTACCAGTCGGGCCGACATATCGTTAAATACACAATAGAGTTTATGTGCACCCAACCACACAACAGCTACAAAACCAATGAAAAACATTAGTATTCCAAGTGTCCCAAACAGGTGCATTGGTTTTTTTCCAAAACGTGTGATGAAGATGATGGACATCAGGTCCAGGAAACCGTTGATGAAGCGTTCCAATCCAAATTTGGTAACACCATATTTACGCGCTCTGTGTTGTACTACTTTTTCACCTATTTTTTCAAATCCGGCTTGTTTGGCCAGTACCGGTATGTAGCGGTGCATTTCGCCATAAACTTCTATGCTTTTAACCAGGTCCTTTTTATAGGCTTTTAAGCCACAATTGAAATCATGAAGCTTTATTTTTGTGGTAACCCTGGCTGTCCAGTTGAAAAACTTGCTCGGTATGGTTTTGGAGATAGGATCGTAACGTTTTTTTTTCCAGCCCGACACCATGTCGTAACCATCTTCCTTGATCATATTGTAAAGCCCCGGTATTTCGTCGGGGCTGTCTTGGAGGTCAGCATCCATCGTGATAACCACATCGCCCTGTGCTGCATCAAACCCATTGTGCAGCGCTGCTGATTTTCCGTAGTTACGTTTAAATTTGATGGCCCTTACGGAACCGTACATCTCCGCCAGCTTTTCAATTTCTTCCCACGACTTGTCTTTACTGCCGTCATCGACCAAAATTATTTCATACGTCAAATTGTGGTCGTACATTACTTTGTTGATCCAGTCGACCAGTTCCGGGAGGCTTTCTTCTTCGTTATATAATGGTATTACTACTGATATATTCATAGTGTTGCTTTAGCTGACAAAAATAAGATTTTTACGCAGGAATTGAGCGCATTATTCTTTTTTATCTAATTCAGACATTGATTTGCTAAATGCATCGGGATCCTGGCTGCCCCTCTTTAAGAATGCTGCAGTGATAAGTGAAATGATAAGGCCAAAAACCACATTGCCCAGCAGGCTGGAGAATGCCATTAATCCGGGCGACATCATATTTTCCATCAGTCCTGTCATTTGAGATGCCTGTTCCTCGGCCATGCCTGATTCCAAAAAAGCATTTTGTTGCAATATGAGATATTGCTCCAATGATTCCGGAGACATAAATGAATAATAAATATACAAGAAGAATGCACCTACTATGGATGCAAAAACAGAAATGTAGAAACCAACTTTAAAGGCCTCTCCGTAGGAAAAGTAATTTTGTTTGAAATCTGCTCTGTATTTTCGAGTAAATATAATAATTCCGGCAATGAGCAAAATGGCATTTATATTACCTGAAATATCGTTCATTGTATGAAGCTTCCCATTGATAAGATGGGTTACCAAATAAGCAAGGATGAACCCTGCACCGATTATTGCTCCGTTTTTGGCTGTAAAATTGGTCAGATTATTTTTATCCATGTCGTTGAATGCTTTTAATTTACAGTTAAATATGCACAAAGATAAAAGTTTTTGATGGAAATTAAGCCTTGCAGGTTTGTAATATAAAAGTAAATTTCTACTTTTGCAATCCGGGGCAAGTCTCATACGACCAGCTCCCGCGGAACTCCCCCAGGTCCGGAAGGAAGCAAGGGTAAGCGGTTGAGCGGTGCGATGTGAGTCGCTTGCCCCTTTTTAGTGAAACCCAAAGTTCAGGAACGCAGTGAACTGAACTTTGCCGGTTGAACTAATCCTCGATAGCGCAGCGTATCGGGATTCAATCAAGCTTCCGTGACTTTGATTAAACCTATCAAAGTAAAAATCGTAATAATTTCAGGAACGCAGTGAACTGAACTTTGCCGGTTGAAGCCGAATTAATCAATAGGATGATTTTCAAATCAGAACTATTGATTTTATAGCCTGTTCCGATTCGTCGGAAAGGGTTAATCCTTTGCTCCGCTATAGCTACGCGAAAGCGATGCCGATATAGAAAATGTTAGCAATTGCTGGAAGCAATTGGTTTACATTTACATAATCGATTCAGCAATTTTGATTGCTGAATTTGGATTGAACTAATCCTCGATAGCGCAGCGTATCGGGATTCAATCAAGCTTTCAGGAATTTGATAGAATGTAACGTCTGTCATAGTTTTAATACCTAATTCAAAAGCGAAGTGCATTGAATTGTGCCGCAAAGGGTAAGTGGAATAAGTAAGTTTAACTTTACAATATTGGCATAGTTAGAAGCAGATACAACTTTTTTAACGCGTTTTAACCTGGGGGTATTTCATTTTGAGCAATTCTATTCCTTTTCGGCAAATACATGCACAAAGCCTGTTATTTTTTCTGTATCCGGTGCATTTCTCGGGATAATCACATAGTAATAAATGCCACTGCTTACGCGCTTGCCATCTTTTAATCGACCATCCCAAACCACTCGTGTTGTGGGTTTTTCAGATTCGAATACCACATTGCCCCAGCGGCTGTAAATGTACATGTCAAATTCGGTTTGTCCGTCAGTTTGCGCCGTGAAAAAATCATTTACCCCGTCTCCATTGGGTGTAAATACATTGGGCGCCTTAAATATTTTGTGTATGGTGTCGGTTTTTGTTGTGTCCTCTGTGCAGCCTGCTGCATTGGTAACTGTTAAGCTGATGTCAAATATGCTGTCCTGTGTTTGACTGTCGTAGGTGTAGGATTGAAAAGAGCGTACTTCCTCATCATTATTGTCAATGATATCTTCAATGGTTGTGCCATCGCCAAAATTCCATCTGAAGGTTATGGGGAACAGATAAGGAGATTCCTGTACTTCACTGCTTACTTGAATTTTGTATCCATTAAGCCCTTCCTGCATGATTTCAAAGTTGGCGTTTACCGCAGAAACGGTTATATCGATAGCTCCGTTTCCGGCTCCTGTGGTGGCATTAATGGTATACTCCCCAGGTGCGATGCCGGTTAGTAAAATTGAAGAAACTCCGCTTAAGTTGTCGGGCTGATGATCAAAAAATTCCCCATCTGTTCCAGGTACAGTCCAGTCGCAGTTTTCCGTATGACTGAGGGTAATGGTATCTCCTACACATGGTTGACTGTTAGTAGCTGTAATGGTGAAATCCTGACCGAAAATAATTTGAGGCAAGGAGAATGCTAAAATGAGTATGAGATTTCTGATCATGGTTGACATGTATTTTTCTTTCTCCTACAAACATAATGATTTTTGACTAAATATTTTATACTTCAAACCAGCGATTTACAACAGTCAGATTTTCTCTGTCATCTTTTTTACAAATCTGTATTTGGAGAAAAATTCTTTTGCAATCACCCGCATGATGGTGTAGGAGGGGATAGCCAGCACCATACCTCCAATACCGGCTAATGTTCCTGCAGCAAGAATAACGAGAAATATTTCCAATGGATGGGCTTTTACACTGTTGGAAAAGATTAAGGGTTGAAATAGAAAATTGTCCAGCAATTGAACAATAAGAAAAGCCAAAGTCATATAGCCCAATAAAGGCAGTAGTTCATTATAAAACCCAAGGTGGAGGTGTGTGGCAACTCCAACTGTAAGTCCGAAAATTATCCCCAAAATCGGCCCGATGTAAGGGATAACGTTTATTAGTGCGGCAAAGAGGGCTATTAACATCACGTGGTTAAAATCAATACCAACAATTGTCAATCCTATGGTAACACCAGTAAAAATTAAGCTTATTTGTATCACAAGACCAATGAAGTACCTGGATAAAAGTTTTTTGATAGAGAGCATTGCGTGAAGTGCCTCTGAATCCCATTTTGTAGGAACAATAAGTAGTATAAAACGGGTGAGCATGTTTTTCTCTTTCAAAAAGAAAAATGTAATGAAAGAGATGGAGAACAATGCAATGAAAATGTTGCCCAAGGCTCCGGTTATTGCAGAGAATACATTGGTAATGTTAGAAATGCTCAGCAATGATTTTAATCGATCGCTGGCCACTTCTTTAAGAGACCTTCGTTCTTCGCTGGGGGTGTATTCATTGTACACATCCTGTACTTTTTGAATGGGTTCTTGCAGGTTTTCTACCACATCATTTACGTTGATTGAAGATAATGCCTGCCCTTCCTGAATAACCAGTGGAATAAAAAACACGAAAAAAGTAATCATAACTGCCCAGATGGTCAGCAGGGTAATGGCAGCCGCCAGAGCCGATGGAAACGGTTTGTCTTTGATATTTATTTTCAGGAGCTGATCTGTCAGCGGACGTCCTATCAGGGCCAGCACGGCGGCGATAATGATGTATATCACAATAGCACTTAAATACCAGGCTGCCACAAGGAATAGCGCCACAGCAAGGAATATTAAGAGGTATCGTAGTACTTTCACCAGTTTTGATTTTAAGTTACTTCAATTATTGCGAATTTATTCCGACAAATATAATAAACAATGTATTGGATAGTGGTCTGAAAAGCCAACTTTATCAATCTGAAAATTGCTTGATTTAATATCTTTATCGTGGAAAATATAGTCGATTCTGAAACTCGGAAAACTTCGGGCTATTGTGAGGCCAAATCCAAATCCGCTTTTGAGAAATGCATCGGCCAGTTGACCGCGCATTTGACGGTATGAGTATGAGACTGGTGTGTCGTTGAAATCACCGCAAACTATCACCGGGTAAGGTGATTTTTTTATGTGGGCAGCAATTTTTTCTACCTGATATGCCCTTTTCACAAATGCCAGTGCCATTTTTCTCAATATAGGATCTAATGAGAATAAAAGTGAAGCTGTTTCTTTCTCGCCCATGTTGTTGATTGTCTGGTAGTCATCAGTTGAGAAGCGATTCGATTGTAGGTGATTATTGTATACCCGAATGGTGTCATCCAGTATTTTAAGGTCGCTGTAAATGGTTATGTTTTTGGTATCCGAAAATCTGATGCTGCCTTTGTTAATTATCGGATAGCGGGAAAAGGTAGCTATGCCGAATTGATGTATACCTTTGTTTACTGAAGTGTATTCCGTGTGCACTTCCCGGGCTTTTTGGAATTTAATAAGACTGTCGAGCGTGGTAAATTGGTTCGTTTTATCGTTGAAAAATTCCTGGAAGCATATAATGTCTGCGTTTTGATGAATAATGTAATTGAAAATCTTATCTCGTGTTTCTTCGTTGTGCGACCAATTGTATAAATCAAACAATCTCACGTTGTAGGAAAGTACTTTAACAGGTTGCCGGGCACTTAACTGGTCGCTTTGACTCAGGTTGAATGCAAATATGCTCGATAATTGCTGGTAGCCTGCTGCAATAACAATAAGGGATAAAATGAAAATCCATTTTTTTCGCCAAATCCAAAAAATAATGAATAGGACATTTAAAATGAGAAAACCCGGATAGGCAATACCGAAAAATGGCAGCCAGAAAACTTTTTCTGGCGAAATATAAGTAGACAAATAGGAAAAAAGCAGTCCAATTGCCAATAAGCCATTAATAATGAGTAATATGATTAATAAGGTTTTTTTCACGGTCTGTGCTTTCCTTACAAAAATAGTAGAATTGGCTTATTGTTTTACTTTACGATAGGTTACTAACGTTGTATTAACGTTTGTTCGACATTTTAAATAAAATTTCCTTTTCTTTTTTCGACAAGCTTTCATAACCGGATTTGGATACTTTGTCCAGAATATGATCGAGTTCTTTCCGTTCCTTTGCTTTTTGAGCGTTGTATTCCATGTCAGTTTTGGGACTGGCCTTTTTGTAACTCACATGCATATGCGGGTTGCGTCTCTTCTTTTTTGTCCCTGATTTTTCAGGGTAAAACAGGCCCCAGGCCCAGCGTGTGATGTCTTTTTGCTTTTTGTATTGTGTTATAAATAGATACCCGAAAAGTGCACCACCCAAGTGAGAAATATGACCACCGGCATTGGAAGAAGCAATCATTAAAAAGTCTAAAACAATGGTGAAAACGGCAATGTATTTCAGTTTAACCGGACCGATAAATAAAAGATTCAGGGTGTAATCTGGTACATAAAATGATATGGCAAAAACCACAGCCATCACAGATGCTGATGCCCCCAGCATAATGCTATAAGGTACGTAATCACTAAAAGCGGGGAAGGCATTGTAGGCCAAAATGTATAGCAAGGCTCCGCTTAATCCGCCCACTAAATATACACCGAGTAGCTTTTTTTGATCGAGGTACATTAAAAATATACGTCCAAACCAGTAAATCCAAAGCATGTTAAACAAAATGTGGAAGAGGTCTTTGTGTAGGAACATATATGTTACCACGGTCCACGGACGAGAAGTCAACTCACCTACTGAGCTTGGTACAGCGAGCCAGCTTATGATGTTCTGCATGCTTCCTGCAGCATTTTCAGCACTGCTGGTAAATAAAAACAGGGCTACATGTACCAGGTTAATGGCCACAAATACTGCAAGATTAATAATGATAAGCCTGGTGAGTATGGAGCCTTGTGTGAACTGTTGTTTAATTTCTTCCCAAAATCTGTTCATAGTGGTGTTTTCATTTAATAAAAGGTTTTGCCTTTGCTATTCCAGTATTTTATTAGAATAAATCCAAAAATCATACCGCCGAGGTGGGCAAAGTGGGCAATATTACCACCTTGATTTGAAATGCCAAGGAACAATTCCAATATACCGTAGCCAATTACTAACCATTTGGCTTTGATGGGTATGGGTGGAAACAGCAGCATGAGTTGAGTATTGGGAAATAGCATACCAAAAGCCAGCAGCACTCCGAATACTGCGCCTGAAGCCCCGATGGTGGGTACATTGATGTGGTGCTTAACAATTTCACTTACTACACCCCCGGCCTTACCAGCCACACTGGAACTTGATGGGTTGTCGTAGTAATGGTTGACAAGGTTAAGTACATAATCTGATGGCCTCGACAAATAATCCTTCACAAAAGCCTGAAAAGCTTCCGGTGAAGGTGTATTCTGGAATGCTATAGCAGCAGCTTTCATGTCATCTATTGTGAGGTAGTTGACAAACAAATGCAATGCAGCAGCTCCGAGTCCTGTGACAAAATAGTATATGAGAAAACGTTTTGAGCCCCAAACACTTTCCAACACCCGGCCAAACATCCATAATGCAAACATGTTGAAAAAGAGGTGTGTGAGGCCTCCATGCATAAACATGTGGGTGATAAACTGGTAGGGTCTGAAATGAGGTGATTCCGGGTAATACAGTGCCAGGTATTTTACCAGGTCAATGCTGGTAAGCAATTCAGTACCAAAGAAAAGTATAACGTTAATTATCAGCAGGTTTTTTATTACCGGCGGCGTGCCCCCAATACCCGGTTGTCCGTATCCTTGCATAATTTATGTTTTAGTTTGTCAATAGTTTATCAATTTCTTCAAGGGTCAATATCCGCAACACGGGTTTTCCCTCTGGTGTGTAATTTGGCATCTGACAGGTAAACAAACTTTCTGTCAAATGTTCCATTTCTTCCTGGTTTAATGCTTTTTTTATGTTGATAGACGAAATCTGTGCCAGTTTTGAAGCGATGAGAGCTGTAAGACTCTCATGCAGGTCAGGGTCGGCTTCGTCGAGACTTGCGAGTAAATGTTCGAGCAATTGGGCCGGCTGAAGGTCTGTGAGCTCCCCTGGTACGCCTTTAATAAAGAATATCTGATTTTGCTCCTCTATTTGAAACCCTAATTTTGCCAATTCCGGGATAATTTCTCTCAATGTGCCGGCCGCCAAGGGGTTGGGGCTAAATTCATCAGGAAAAAGCGATGATTGGGTAGATGATTTCTTTAGGTTCAGGTTTTGTTGCAATTGTTCAAAAATAATGCGTTCAAAGGCGCGCTTTTGGTCCATCAGCATTACGCCAGACTTGACGTGCGATAATATATATTTTTGTTTGAGTTGAAAAAAACGGACAGGTGAAAAGTTGTCAGTTCTTGTGTCCTCATCCAGGTTCAGGTCGCGTTTAAATTTTACGGTCGACGAATCATCCGGCCGGTCGAAATCCTGATAAAGCGACTCCCAATTCTCTTGCGGTTGCTTTTTTTCGTATTGTTGGTAGCTATCCTGGCGCTGGTAAGTTTTTTCTTTTTCGAAGGGATTATACTCCGGGTTAACTCTGATTTCGGGCGCACTGGCGGGTTCAGGTTGATTGCTGGCCACAGGAATATCAATGCTGTTTTCCATATCAAAATCGATGGAAGGCGTGAGGTTGTGTTTGCCTATGGCTTCTTTTACTGCAGCCTGCAATATTTGCCATAGTGCTTTTTCGTTTTCAAACTTTATTTCTGTTTTTGTTGGGTGTATGTTTACATCTATGGTGTCCGGATCCACATCAAGATATATGAAAAATACAGGATATTGTCCCTTTTGTAACAGCGGATCGAAAGCTAGCATCATGGCTTTGTAAAAATAGGGGTGCCGCATAAAGCGGTTATTGGCAAAAAAATATTGCTCTCCGGGGCTTTTTTTGGCCAGTTCGGTTTTGCCAATAAACCCATGGATGTGCCCCAATGTGGTTTGTGTTTCTACAGGGATGAGTTTATCATTATAAGTTTTGCCAAAAATGTTTATGATTCTTTGTATACGGTTGGTTTTGGGTAAGTGATATACTATCTGGTCATTGTGTATGAGCTCAAATTCAATTTCCTGATGCGTAAGTGCCAGGCGTATAAATTCCTCGCTAATGTGCTTAAATTCAGTAGTATCGGCTTTTAAGAATTTCCTTCTCGCAGGTACGTTAAAAAACAGATTCTTAACCTGGAAATTTGAACCTGCCGGACATTGCACGGGCTCTTGTGTGGTGACCTGTGAACCACTGAGTTGTAACTCTGTACCCAAATCTTCATCAGCAGTTCGGGTTTTTAGGGTTAGTCTGGTTATAGCTGCAATTGATGCAAGCGCTTCACCTCGAAAACCCATGGTGGTGAGGTGAAAAAGGTCATTTGCCTCAGCAATTTTGCTGGTTGCATGTCGTTCAAAAGCCATGCGTGCATCGGTCTCCGACATGCCTTTACCGTTGTCAATCACCTGTATTAGCGTTTTTCCGGCATCCTTTATTTTTACTGTAATTTTATCCGCACTGGCATCCACAGCGTTCTCCACGAGCTCTTTTACTACTGATGCAGGGCGCTGAATAACTTCTCCGGCCGCTATTTGGTTGGCTATATGATCAGGTAATTGGTGTATCTGATTTCCCATATTTCAATCGAACTTATCTGGCTTTTGGGCAAATGTAAATATTATTCAAAAAATACCTCACGAAAATACTACTGGTAAAAAGACCTGCAAGAAAATATCAGGATGCTTTAGCTGATAAATGGAATATTACCGAATATCAGGTAATAAGCAATTAAAAGAAGAATAACGATGATAATGAAGGCTCTCGCATTAGAGATTCTCCCTGTTTTTTTCTGTTGTTGGCGTCTGCGCGAAAACTCGTGTTTTATCGAGTCTCCCGGACTGCTCTTACCACCTAACCTCTCAGTTCGTCTTTGTCGTTCTTCCTCTTCAGGATCGTAATAAAGAGGAGTATAGTTGAACTTTTTATTCTTGGGTGTATGAAAGAATTTTACTCTTAGCATGGTCTTATTTATATTTTTGAAACACGAATTTTATGCCATTTTTACAAATATACAATATATGCTCTCAAATGATTAAGTTTTTTCGCGTGAGTTGGAGTAATCGCTGTATTGTGCTTTTAAACATGTGGTTTAATGTTTTTTTTGGCTATATATTCGAAAAAAGACTATATTTATAAAACAGCTAAAAACCAAAAAGATGTACATATTTTACCGGCATTGATTGATAGAATATTAGTCTGTTTCTGTTTGAGGGTAAGAGATATGTGCTCATTAAATAAAGAATAGTAATGTTGTGCAAACTCTTGCTTCGAAAATTTTTTGATAAAATACGGGTAAAGGTTTTCATGCTTTTGCTGGTTGCTTTCTTTACGTTCCCAGAAGATATGCTATGGGCCCAAAAGAATTACGCATATAATTATAGTGGAGGCTATCTCATTAGACATTACACCAATGAAGATTATGGGTCGAGCGCACAGGTGTGGAGTGCCACTGCCGATCATCGCGATATTATGTTTTTTGGGTCCAATAAACATTTAATGGTTTTTGATGGTGCTACGTGGAATAAGTACCAGGCCCGGAATAAAAGTATATTCAGATCCCTTGCGGTTGATTCCAGTAATTTGATTTATGCGGGCTCCTATAATGAGTTTGGCGTATTTTTTCCTGATTCTATTGGTGGTTACCATTATAAATCGTTAAGCAAGAAACTCCCTGACTCTCTGCAGAAAATGCGCGATGTGTGGAAAACACATTGCACTTCACATGGTGTGTATTTTTTTACTACAACGAAAATTTTCCGATACCACAGAGGTAGAATAAGTATTGTACCCAATAATGTGGGGCCCTTGTTTGGTTTCAATATCGATGATGTTTTGTGGTTTATTGATGTTGATAATGGATTGGGTAAACTTGAAAATGGCAAAGTCACAGTAATTCCGGGTACAGAGCGGTTGGCTAACAGGAAGTCGGGCGTTATTAATATACTGAAGGGCGGGGAAGATCAATTATTACTCATTACCCAAAAAGATGGTATCTTACTTTTCAATACGAAAAATAGAGAAATAGCAACATTAAAAATTTCCAGTGACCTGAAAGCCTATCTTGAGAAAAATGAAGTCTACACAGCCGTACGCATCGATAAAAAAAGAATAGCACTGGGGACCATAAGAGGAGGTGTTGCGATTATTAATAACAAGGGAAATCTGTTACGTATTATCAATAAATCCCGGGGCCTTAAAACAGGCAGCGTTTATGGGCTCTATGCCGATAGATTTAATAATTTGTGGGTTATGGGAGCTAATGGTATAGCTCAGGTTTTTACAGGTTATCCGGTTCATTTATATGATGAAAATCAGGGGTTAGATGGTTTTGTGACCAGTGTTGCTCAGTATAAGGGTTATACCTACATAAGTACACTGAAAGGTTTGTATTATTTGAAACCCTATCAACTTGACAATGTTAAGGACGATCACACGCTTATACCAATTAAAGAAGTGCAGGAGAGCTGCTGGAGTTTTTCGAGGATCGATGGTGATTTGTATGTCAGCACCTCCAAAGGAGTTTATCAGGTTAAAGGAGGTAGTGTCCGGCAAGTAGTTAAAGGGCACTTTGTGTTTACAATAAAGAAAAGCGACCTTTTGGAAAACAAAGTTTTGATAGGCTTGAGGCAGGGAATGGCGATTGCTCGTATTCAATATTCGCCTTCAGGAGAAATAAGTTTTACTGATTTATATGATATTGAGGCTGTAAATAGCAGGATAATGCAAATAGCTGAAACTCCACCCAATAGAGTTTGGCTGGGAACCCACACAGAAGGGTTGCAGATGCTGGAGTTTTCAGGACAGGACCATAACGATTATCAATTGACAAAATTTGATTCCAAAAATGGCTTACCGGAGGATAAAAATAATATTTTTCCATACACCTTTGGAGACCAGGTTATTGTGGTCTCTAAGCGTGGGCTATACAGGCTCGCCGATTTGAGCAGCAAAAATGATAGTTCGATTACATTCGTTTATGATACTGTTTTTAACCCGGTTTTGGGCGACAAACCTAAGGATGTCGGTATTATTATACCGGTGAATGATACAACCTTTATAGTAGATAGCGATAAAGTCGGTTTTTTATATTTAGGACAAAAAGTACAGGAGTTTAATACAGCACCATTTATTCACATACGAAAAGAGATCTCTAATATTTTGTACAATGCGGAAAATGAAATTATTAATGTATGTACCCCTGATGCCATTTACATTTTTCCATTAAACATGAAACAAACCTTCAAACATTCCTATCAGCCTCAAATAAGAAATGTAACAATTGGGCAGGATTCGGTTATATTCAAGGGAAATTACACAAGCGGTATGGCTGAAAAGCGTATTTTTAAAGAGCAAACAGATGATTTTATTCCTGAAATTGAATATCAATATAATAGTCTGAGTATAAATTATGCACCTGCATTTTATATAGAAACAGCACAGATTGAATATCAATATAAAATGGAAGGATTTGATGAAAACTTTGGCCCATGGGTAAAGAAAACAGAAGCCATATATACCAATATGCCCGAAGGTGATTATGTGTTTAAGTTAAGAGCAAAGAACATTTATGGTGTGATAAGCTCCGAAGCCACATACCGCTTAAAAGTTTTACCTCCCTGGTATCGAACCCTATGGGCTTATTTGGTATACGGATTTGTTGCCGTTTTTGTATTAATAATGTTTGTGAGGCTATATACTTATGCACTGAAAAAACAAAATAGACGTTTGGAGGCTATGGTTACAGCGCGCACAGCTGCTTTGAAAGAGCGAACAGATATGGTCGTGAATCAACGCGATGAAATTGAGCAGCAAAAGGAAGAAATCAGGGTCCAGAAAGATGAGTTAGAGGTTCATAAAAACCACCTGGAGCAGTTGGTAGAGGAACGAACTGCTGCTTTGAAAAAAGCCAAGGAGAAAGCTGAGGAGTCAGATAACCTGAAAAGTTCTTTCCTGGCCAATATGTCGCATGAAATCCGTACACCTTTAAACGCTATTGTTGGTTATGCCGACTTGCTTACTGATGACCACTATCAGGAGTCAAGATCGCACTATATGGAAATGATTATGGTCAATGTCAACAACCTGTTATCTCTCATTGATGATATTATTGATCTTTCCAGGCTGGAAACGGCACAAATTGAACCTGATAGCAGCGAGGTCGATCCCGACCATTTACTAAGAACAATTTATAATACTTATTTAGAGCAGTTTAAAGGAAAAAGCATTGAGCTGGATATTGAAAAAGATACCTCCGAAAAGATTATAATCAACACTGATTTGAAGCGCGTGAAACAGGTTTTTATGCATCTTATCGATAATGCCCTTAAATATACAGAGCAAGGTAAAGTTGTTTTGGGTATTAAAAAAGAAAACTCAAAGAACCCTGACCGAATTCTTTTTTATGTGTCCGATACCGGTAAAGGAATGAGTAAAGAAGGCGTGGCAATGGTCTTTAAGCGTTTTACAAAATTAGAAAACGATCGTAAAAAACTCTACCGGGGTGCAGGAATAGGTCTTGCTTTGAGCCAAAAAATAGTAACAATGCTGGGTGGCCAAATTTGGATTGAATCAGAAGAGGGGTATGGAACAACGGTTTACTTTTCTTTGCCACGCTCCTGAGAAACTTAATTTTTTTAAAGGCACTTTACGCGGGTGCACTTTCTCATAAAACTTTTCACGTGAGTCATAAATATTTAATAGACCGTTGATTGGCTTTACGTTATCAGCATTATTTTTATTATACTTGTGGTTTGATAAAAAAACACTTTCATAATCAAACTGTATAGTTATGAATAGCTACCGCCTTGCTTTACTCATCGCAATGGTTTTTCTTTTTGGTTTATTGCACGGGCAAACGGATAAGAAATCACTGGATTCGCTTTTGCTGACCGATTTGACGATTGATATGCAGTGGTTTCTTGCCCATCAAATAGGTGAAAATGATGGAGAAAAATTTAATGAGTTTACCCTCAAACGCGGGTATGTGAATATCAAAAAAGGTATAAGTGAAAAGCTTTCCGGACGCATCACTACTGACCTTACTGTGGATGAAGAAGGAGATGGGAAAGGAGATATCGAAATTCGGCTAAAGTACCTTTACCTGAAATATCAACTCGAAAAGTTTTTGTTTTTCCATCAACCTCATTTCGAGTTTGGCCTGGTGCACCGGCCCTGGATAGATTTTGAGCAAAGTGTGAACGACTACAGGGTAGAGGGTCAGATGTTTCTCGAGCGTAACGATATGATTAATTCAGCCGATTTTGGCGTTGTTTTTATGGCTTTGCTCGGAGATGAACTGGATGAGGAATATCAAAAAAACATTAATGATGATTTTCCCGGCAAATACGGGAGTTTTTCGCTGGGTGTGTTTAATGGCGGTGGCTACCATGCCCTCGAAAATAACAATAACAAAACCCTGGAATCACGTCTTACCTTACGGCCTTTGTACCAGGTGTTCCCTGGGCTGCAGTTTACCTACCATGCTGCTTTGGGGCGAGGTAACATCGAAGCCGAACCACATTGGCATTATCAATCGGCCTATTTGTCGCTCGAAACCCGCTATAGTGTGGTCACCCTCGAAGGTTACAATGGTAAGGGCAATTACAAAGGTACAGCCATTCAGGATACGCTGTCGTATAGTGCGGTGCCCCAAAAAGGTTATTCCGTTTTCGGAGAAGCTAAACTGTTTAATTCTGCCATAAGCCTGATAGGCCGCTACGATGATTTTTCACTTGCATATAATTCAGGCACACAGCGCACACAAAGATTCATCACAGGGGTAGCGTATCATTTTTATAAAGGCAGCAAAATTGTGGTCGATTATGAGCGTATAAGATATCGCAATAGTGCCACAGATGATGATTATGTGCTCGAACTGGCCCTGGAGCTCAGGTTTTAGGGTGCCCTTTGATCTGAAATTGAAAAAACGATATCGTTGATAAATGGATTTTCGCGAATAAGAGCATTAGCGGTATCCGTTTTAATCAGTTTATCTAAGATATTTCTGCCACCAGCGTAAAGAGCTAAATAAGTCGCGATTATTTTATCCCGCTTGTTTGCTTAATTTAACCGCTTAATCCCTGCGCTATTTTAACCAGATTCCGGCCAGCCAAACTTATCGAAGGCAAATCTTCGCCAGCTTGAGTAAATTTGAAAAAAACTTATTAAAAATTTTGTTAATTGTTTTTTTTTTTGATTTGCTTCGTAATCATGATTACAGTTTTATATTAACCACAAAAAAAGAATTATTATGAAAGATCAAATTAAATTATTTGTATTGTTATTTGTATTAATTAATGGGGTTGTTTCATTAACCTCTTGTGAAAAGGAATTCGATAATCAAGATGAAAATAGAGTAGAATTAAACAATTCACTAAAGAGTTCACAAGTATTGTCATTAAATGATTCAACAATTAAAATGCTTGCAAATAAGCATAATGAATATCTTGCAGAAATCATAGAAAACTATAGATATTCTCAAGATGAAGATAAAGCCATTAATTGCACGAATAATTTTTTAAATACAGAATTGCCTAATTTAACAAGAGAAGATAAGCTTTCGATAGTAGAAGGCTTTAAGAATGAGAATGGAGAAATTGTTCCAACCACAAGTGAGCAGTTTTATAATGCATTAAGAAGTACAGATTTGCCCAATAAGGAAGAAATGATTGAATTCGTTAAACAGTCAAATCAAAAAATAGTCAATAGTGACTTCAGTTATTCTGAATTAGAGTTTTTTGTTGATGGTAAGTTGGATGATATTATAGGTCAATTCACCAAAACCGAGACAAATATTTTGAAAATGTACTTTGAAACATTTAAAGCTTCCGCCTATTTTTGGTTTCCACAAGAATATGGAGGTTCAGGAATTGGGTACCGGCATTTAACGAAAATCCACGGTAAAGAAGAGCATTCAGCAGGCCAAATTGCTGCCCTATGTTGCGCTTCTGATTGTTTTGATCTTGGTCTTGGCTTTGTCGGTATTGCAATTTCTACGGGACCAGTTGGTTGGACCGCACTAGGCATTTTAGTGGGTTCAGCAGCTTTATCCTCTGCATTTGGCGGAGCAACTGCATCATTGTAACGATATCTTTCTAATTTCCGCAAAGGTTTTACATTTTTAACTAAAACCTTTGTGGAAGTTAGGTTAACCCCGATTTGGGGTGCTTTTAGAATTTTCACTTTTTTATTAGGCAATTTTTCCTAAATTACAAGTGAAAATCAAAGCTTATGATTGGATTTTTATAGAAATAGTAAAGAAGAGTAGCCTTTTAGTAATTGCATTATAAATAAAAGAATGAAAAAAAAAATTAGTTTTTGGGGGTATGTGTTGATTTTTATCTGTATGTTCTTTGCACATGGCTATTTTTGGCTGATTTTTCACTTTGCGCTGACCCATGATCCATATACTATAGGTGATCTGAAAAAACATGCTATTTCATCTACGGGTCAGTCGGTCATTATGACACTAGCGTGGTATTTTTTGATTAGAAATTCTATAAGAAATCGAAAAAAGTTAGAGGGAAAAGAGAGTCAAAAGGATAATGTTTGATCGGCATTAATCAAAATAACATACCTGCATGTAGTTAAATCCTAAAATCATTACAGGAGGGACAACTCTGGAATCATTTCTGTTTTAAAATTCACATTTTATAACCGTTTAATACCGCTGTCGTCATTTCGGATATTTTGAGGTTGCTTTGCAACGATATCCGTTTGGAAAAAATTATAGTCTCGAAAATATTTTCCGTTTTTATTGCCGTATACCATAATTATTATATATCTCTTCCATTTAGTCCTTGCACTTTTTTGAGTCAATCGAAAATGTATGCGGCGCTTTTAATCGGAGGGTTTACATATCTATAGTCTTGGAGGAGTCCAATAATTATGAACCCCCTGCAAATCACCGATTGATAAGGTCATCTGTTAATCAAATGCCCGTCGCGGTGATTTTTATAGCTTGCTGTCAAGCTATAAACATGTGATTCCTCCGGAATCAGGAAAATCGGCGCTAATTGAGTTATTATGAATCTTAACAAGGAGTTGACATTAATAAAACAATCATTTCTACATAAACGTTAAATAATTACATAAAAAGCCTTGTTTTCACTAATGAGGATAAAAAACAATTATTATGGCAAAAAGTAAAGAAGAAAAACTTGAGATCATGAAATCAGTGCTGAATAAACTCAGCGATGTGCACAACACACAGCAGAGTTTAATAGAAAAACTTGGGCTGGTACAGGTAGAACTGTTTGATATTCAGTCGCCCGATCTGGATAAAGAACTCGAAAAAGTAATGGATACGGCTTCTGAAACCATTGATATCATTAAGCAGGCACAGGAGAATTTCGAAATTAAGTATAATGCATTGGACCTCGATGCAAGCAAATAACCCAATAGAAAAAGCGCTTGCGAAATAATCATGAATCTTTGATGGCAAGCGCTTTTTACTACCTGATATTAATCATTATTGTAACTTGCGTTTAAATAAATTAAACACAATTCATTGAACGGTTTTCAGTAATTTTATTTTGTCGTTTAAATCGATCTCACCTCCCTGACACAATTGTGGCTTTTGCCTTTCCCTCACAAGCAAACCGTAAGCAGCTGATGACTTTTCACCGCTTGAAACTTTGTGGTATAAAGGGATTTTTATATCTTGAATCCCTGAAATTGCTGGATGCAAATCAGTTGTGCGCCTACAGAGCGCTGGTTCGAAGCGGTTTCAATAACTATTTTTTTGAAAAATCCAAACAGCAAAACTATGAGAAAATTACTATTCATTTCATTTTTTATTGCATTTTTTATAAATGCAATTTCGCAAGACCTTTACAAGGTTGATTTAAACAAGGCAAAAGATTCCAAATCGCTCATTGAATCAAAAAATCTTGCCGTTCATTACTACAATGATGCGTTTTGCATTGTGAGCGGACAAGTCAGTGATAAATATTCAAGCAGCCTCATACAAGAAGATGCGTGGGATAGAGAAGGGAATTATTACCTGGTTTGGCTTCCGGAAAAAGATGCAGAAAACTATCTGAAAGACATTGGCACACAGTTTAGCATGCTTTACCACGATGCTGATGTAGCTGTGGTGCAGGCAACCACCAAAGAGATCAAAAATCTGGATGTAGCCGTGCATGGTGGCCTGGTGAAAATTCAGCAGCACCCCGTGCGCTTGCCCGAATCGCAACAGTTGACTTATGATTCGAAAAATGTAGATACGACTATTGCAAATTTGGTAGCACAAGTAATCGCAGATAGCATTATTGCCGATATTCAGCACATGGAAAATTACGGTACGCGGGAGTATGATTCACCTGAAGCAGCAGATGCTCAGGATTGGATTCAGGCACAGTTTGAAAGATATGGCCTGTCGACAGAAGTGCAATATGCCGGTGTTGATGGCGCAAAAAATGTGATCGCCACGCAGGTTGGCGCTGTCTACCCAAATAAATATATCGTTGTGGGCGGTCATTTCGATTCTACCAGTTATGACGCCGATGCACCTGGTGCCGACGACAATGCTTCGGGTACAGCCGGCGTGATTGAAATAGCCAGAATCCTGAGTCAGGAACTTTTCAATTACACCATCATCTATTGTGCCTGGTCGGCAGAGGAGATTGGACTTATAGGCAGTGGAGAGTGGGCCGGAAATGCCGCCGATGCCGGAATGGATATTGTCGGTTACCTCAACCTCGATATGATTGGTTACCTACAGGAAGGTAGCGCCTACCATACCGACATGATGGCTCCCTCATCTGCACAGCCACTAATTGACCTTTATGAAACAGTGGTGGGCCTGTACGTAGACGATTTTGCTGTAAACGAAGGTACTATGACTGGTGGAGACTCCGATCATACCTCTTTCAACAATAATGGGTATATGGGTATTTTCCCGTTTGAGGATTCAGATAATTACAGCCCGCATATCCATACCGACAATGATTTGATCGGGCCATCTGTGAACAATCCCACACTGGCACAAAAATTTACCCAGGCCGGCGTGGCATTTATGGCTACCGCAGCAGAACTGTTCAACGGCCTTTACCCACCAATGGAACTGTCCCTGGTGCAGAACGAGAGTAATGTTGATCTGACCTGGGGTGCACCCATTGATGGTACAACCGATTTTGAAGCATACCATGTGTACCGTAACGATCTGGAAATTGCCACCATCAGCAATATTGCCGATACTGTTTTTACAGATAATACCGTACAAGATGGTGTGACTTACAACTACTACATCACAGCTTCATACACCGGCGAAAATGGCGGAGAATCCAATTCTACCAATACGGTTTCCGTTACGATGGGACTTATGCAAACCCATTTCTGGGATTTTGAAGATGGTACACAGGGCTGGACCATTAAAGATGACAATACTGGCTGGCGCTGGGGTGTTCAGGTAAATTTGAGTGGCAACAATACCAATTACCTGAGTACCGATTCCGACGATGTGGGCACGGGTACACATGTGGTGGATTATGCCATTTCACCCGAAGTTGATTTGTCGGTTTATTCTGTTGCGTTTCTGGAATTCGATTATGGCTTTCGCGAATACACCAACGAGGAATACAGCGTGGTGTACCGCACCTCACCCGATGCTACATGGGTAACCCTGGAAGCACTCAGTTCCACAAGTGGATTTACCACCCACAACATAGAATTGCCGGAAGAAGCACTTACAGCAACTGCACAACTGGCTTTTTATTACGACGATAACGATAACTGGGCATGGTATTCGGCTGTAGACAATGTAAAAATCATTGCAGCAGAGCAGACCAGCGTGCTCGAAATACCTCAAAACCTTGCCGGAGAAGCCATTGAAGATCACATCCACCTGGAGTGGAACCCGGTAAGCGATTCCGGTTTTGTGGCTTACAACATTTATCGCGACGACGCACAAATTCACACCATTACAAGTGTTGCCGATACGGCTTATGACGATTCCGGAAGTTTAACAGATGGCCAAACCTACACCTATTACATTTCAGCCACCTATGCAGCGGGCGAATCCGGGCCATCCAATGAGGTTAGTGTAACTTACGACCCAATAGGTATAGACGAATTACAAAACAGCACCGTGACGGTTTATCCCAATCCACTGCCACAGGGCCAAAACATACGGTACACAGCTACTGCAACCATAGAATCGGTTACAATTTACGACCTGTCGGGGCGGGTAGTAGCCACTAAAAAGGTGAACCAGCCTACGGGCCAAATTGCCACCGGCCACCTGAAGCCGGGCATGTACCTGTTGAAAATCAACACAACCGAACACCATACCCTGAAAAAACTACACATTACAGCACCCTAAAGCCACTGCGCCAAAAGTGCTGGCAAAATAAAAATAATGAAAAGCGGCTGATGCGGGGCATCGGTCGCTTTTTTTATGTGTAGGTAGTGTGTAAAGGGCATGCAGACTGGTAAACCAGAAATTATAAAAACATATTACTATTCTTTGTTATTCCTGATCGAATGATTACTTTTATCAATATATTTTATATCAGGCATAAATAAAATGGCGGACGTGCATGATAAAAAAACCAGAAGCTACAACATGTCCAGAATTAAAGGGAAAAATACAAAACCTGAAATTCTGGTGCGTAAGTTCCTTCATGCGCATGGCTATAGATACAGGTTATACGATAAGAATTAAGTAATCTTTCATGCTAAATTATTACTACAAAGACAGTATTCAATCTTTCCTTGAAAAAACTACTGAAGAGGTTATTGGAGAAATAATTTTAGCTAATCAATTTGATTCCACATTGGCCCAGAATAAGTCATGGGAGATTCAAATATCAATCTTGAGAGAAGCTTTTTGGAATTTTGAAGGAACTTTATTTTTTGAATTCTCAATACCACGCATGGGAAAGAGGGTTGATGTTCTAGCAATAATTCAAGGTGTCGTATTTGTTATTGAATTTAAAGTAGGAGAGCAAAATTACTACCGCTCAAACTTGGAGCAAGTATGGGATTATGCATTAGACCTCAAAAATTTTCACGAACCAAGTCATAAAGCTTTTTTAGTGCCAGTTTTGGTTGCGACTGAAGCCAAATATTCATCAGGGGAAGTATTAACAACATCTCATAAAGATAATTTATCATTACCAATAAAAGTTAATAAAGGAGAGTTTCGAGCCGTTATTTGTCGTACGATAGAATTTTTTGGTTATGCTCAAATTTTACATCCAGATCGTTTTGCCAAGGGCCGCTACTATCCAACTCCAACAATTGTCGAAGCCGCATTAACTCTTTACCAAAGCCATACCGTGGATGAAATAACCAGAAGCGATGCAGAAGCAAAAAATTTAACTAAAACTACATCTGTAATATCAAAAATAATAGCAACAGCAAAGTTGGAAAAAAGAAAAATAATTTGTTTTGTTACTGGAGTTCCCGGGGCTGGTAAAACATTGGTTGGTCTAAAAGTGGCTACTTCACATCTTGATGAAATAAATGGAAACGCAAGTGTATACTTATCAGGTAATGGGCCTTTGGTGGCGATACTTCAGGAGGCTTTAGCAAGGGATAAAATAAAAAATGAAAAGGCTAATGGGATTAAGCTGACAAAAGGAAAGGCCAAAGCAAGCGTTAAAACTTTTGTTCAAAATATTCACCATTATCGAGATGCATATCTAGTTGATCCTAATCCACCTTATGATCATGTAGCGATATTTGATGAGGCTCAAAGAGCTTGGAATAGAGACCAAACAGTAAAATTTATGAGGCAAAAAAAGGGTCAACATAACTTTGAGTATTCAGAACCTGAGTTTCTTATATCGTGTCTTGATCGCCATAAAGATTGGGCAGTTGTAGTCTGCTTAGTTGGAGGAGGCCAAGAAATAAATACAGGTGAGGCTGGTATTTCTGAATGGTTAGCTGCAATCAAGAATCGCTTTTCATATTGGGATGTTTTTATTTCACCTAACCTTACTGATTCTGAATATTCTGCTTCTGACATAATATCAGAATTACAACTGAGGACTAATGTAAGTTTAGATTCTGAATTGCATCTTGGGGTTTCAATGCGTTCATTTAGAGCAGAAAATTTATCCCTATTTGTTAAACATGTGCTAGATATGAATCAAGAAAAAGCTATAGAAGCCTATTTAAAACTAAAAGATAAATATCCTATTGTCCTTACAAGAAATTTAAAAAAGGCTAAAGAATGGCTCAAGCAAAAAGCCAGAGGTAGTGAAAGGTATGGTATCGTCGTATCCTCACAGGCACAGAGGTTAAAGCCATTTGCTATTGATGTAAAATCTCCTATGAATCCAGTTTATTGGTTTTTAAATGATAAAGAAGATGTAAGATCCTCATTTTACTTAGAAGATGTAGCTACTGAATTTCATGTTCAAGGCCTTGAGTTAGATTGGGCCTGCATTACTTGGGATGGAGATTTAAGATACTCAAAAGATGGTTGGAAAACTTTTTCTTTTGTGGGGTCTAAATGGCAAAACATCCTTAAGGAAGATAGAAAAAAATATTTGATAAACGCCTACAGGGTATTATTGACAAGAGCAAGGCAAGGAATGGTGCTGGTTATTCCAGAAGGGAATCCAGCTGATCACACACGAAACCCTGATTATTACGATCCAACCTTCAAATACCTAAAGAGTTTAGGTATACCTGTGATATAAATTGTCTCTATTTTTTTAACAATCGCTATCATCTTTTGCGAATCTTTCAGTGTCATGCCCGAGCATATGCCTTTGAGTTAGTGTGGGAGAGATGAGTTTCCTTGCGCTTGCTCCTTACATAAGCGCTGCCACAATGCCACTGCTTACCGGCATACGATCAAAAACGGGGATTTTACATCTGCAAATAGCGCAAAATCACTATTTTTAGACTTGTATTAATTATTATGTTCCCGCTGTAATGTTTCCACAGATCTTTAATCCCATTAAGCATTCAGGCTGTTTTGGGCTCTTTAGGGCTTTGATCTAAGGTTATCCCCGATTAATTAATAATGAATATTCGTCACTGTTGAGTGCTGTAAATGTCATACGAATGTTTATTTGATAAAAATACGAATAAGAAGCCCGGTAATAATTGCAATAGTGAAGCTGAGCAACGTTCCAAAGAGCACATACTCCGTATATTTTTTTGGGATGGTTTGATCATTTGGATTTAATCTCAATATGGATTTTGCTGCAATTAAAAAACCAATTGCTCCAAACTGATTAATTAATACAAATGTAAGCACGAGTATTCTTTCCAGAAATCCGATCCATTTGCCGGCATTGTTTAAACTTTTACTTTCGTTCTGGACCTCATGAATTTGATTCTGCCATTTGATGGTTACCTCGCGAATAAAAATTCCCGATGGCCACAGAATAAGCGTATACCCAAGTATAATCAACAATATTTTTTCACTATTGAGATATTCCGAAAAAATATTTGTCATTGTTTCGAAACCTCCAATTATGATAAGCCAAAAGACAAAAAGAGTTATGACATGAAGACTTTGATCAACAACAAATATAACTGACGGATTTCCATTTTGCCTGCTTTTCCATATATCAATTAGTGCATGACTTACAAATATCACAACGGGAACATACCACCAACTCCATTGTGCAATTAAAATATAGGATAAAAGACCGGCAATGGCACTGTGAGCATAAAGATATATCGATTGAACACCTTTCGTTTTTCGATGTCGCACCCATGAATTGGATTGCAAAACAAAATCACTCAGAAAATGAGCTATGAGTAGTTTAATAAGAATAATCCACTGTGTATGATCAAATTCCATGATAAATTTTATTTGGTTAATTGTTGACTTGTTTCCATTAGATATTTGAAATTCTTTAGCAGCATTTCAATTCCATCCCATCCGGCGGTGCGTTTGCGTTGATTGATTGCTGATTGTGATACGTTAAATATTTCTGATATCTCACGCTCCGTTTTATGAAATAGTAAATGATATACAACTTCTGCCGACATGGGCGTCCATTTGTCTATAATAGCATCGAGCAACTTTAACTCAACCTCCAATTCTCTGTTTAGTCCTTTGTTGGTTGTAGTGATTAATATTTTTTGCCCCCTGGTTTTCATTGCTTCCAACGCTCTTCCTGAAAGTCTAAAAGCTTCCCCATCCGAAATAGACTGGTCATTTTTCAAGTATTCGATTTTACCAATTCCTACAGACAGTCTCACGTCAAGGTTTTTATATACGCGCCAATTTTTTCGTTCTGCATTTTGCTTTTTCTGTACTCCTTTTGCACCTGTATATTTTCTTCGAAACACACATTTCATTTGCAAGGCAAGATTCAATGAATTGTAAATATCAGATGTTACCCCCTGAAAACTATCCCCTCTTATAAATTCAAAAGGGAATGTCATTGTATTCAACTCATTCAGGGTCATGAAATCTTCTTTAAGCGCAGAAAACACCTCGTTTCTTTGGCTTGAATTTAGTTTCGACGATCCAATTATATCTCCTGTTATGGTAGCATACATAAGTTTTGGTTTTGAACAAATATACAAAAAAATTAGTGCTAAGCCTTATAATTGCTAAAAATAAGCTCTGGCACTTATATTTGACTGATTGTATTAGAGCTAAACCTTATATGTTGAAATAATAAGCCTTCGCACTTATCAGATGCGGCTTGCTTATAATATTCAACCCTGTTGAGTTTTATAAATGTCATGATTCAATTCTTTTTTTTGAGTGCCTGAATGGCAATTTCCCGTTCGCGGGCCCTGCCAACCCGCATGATGTCCACCAGTGCCATTAATTCGTGTAGAAGAGGGTTTATTTTAACCGCATCAACTACCGATGGGTAAAGAGGAATGATGCTCTGGTCCCTCACGGAACCCTTACCCGATGGCCATGCGAACTTTTTTTCGTTATGAATCAAAGTATCCAGTGGTGGTGCTGAATGTGCGGTTGCTCCTTACATAAGCGCTGCCACCATGCCACTGCTTACCGGCATCTGGTCAAAAACGGGGATTTTACATCTGAAAATAGCACAAAATCACTATTTTTAGACTCGTATTAATTATTATGTTCCCGCTGTAATGTTTCCACAGATCTTTAATCCCATTAAGCATCCAGGCTGTTTTGGGCTCTTTAGGGCTTTGATCCACAAGGTTATCCCCGATTAATTAATAATGAAGTATTCGACACTGTTGAGTTCTGTAAAAGTCATGATGTGGTTTTCTTTAATTTTTCAATAAGTAGTTCGTATCTTTCTGCTTGCGTGTAAGGATTCAAATGACTTAAAATAGCTTCTTCCATATCATTATTTAAAAGATTATTAATCTTTATGCGTAAAAATTCCCTGACATCATCCGGAGCAGTTGAAATTTCTTTCGTGAGATTTGTGTTATTATCCATCACATAGATAATATCTTCAAAATCTTTACTGGTGCGTGGATCGTTTTCACCGCGATTGGCATAAGCATCAAATTTCGTTGCCAGAAAATAGGGAAGGGATAATATGCGCACTTTTAAGCCGGGTTCCGGTTCAAATAGCTGCAAGTAATTAAATCCCGGTTTAAACCATCGGTTGGCCGGTGCCCACCCAATTTCTTCCGTGGCCATAACATCCACGGGAATCCCTTGATAGCGAAATCGACAAACTACGGAATCTTCAGGCCTTTGCTTGAATTTCTTTTTAGTCAATTCCTGCCTCAAATTCTCCAATTCACCCAATGAGGTTATCTCCAACGAAAGATCAATATCTTGTGTGGGCCGCACATCATCAGCCCCGGGATCATTTACATATATGCTCACCACAGAGCCACCTACGTAAACCACGCGTTGGTTTAAATCACCCAATGCACGGGCAATTTTTTTATTACATCGATATTGATAGCATTGAATTGCGACATTATAAGATTCGTTTTTTGAGTTCCTGAATGGCAATTTCCCGTTCGCGGGCTCTGCCAACCCGCATGATGTCCACCAGTGCCATTAATTCGTGTAGAAGAGGGTCTATTTTAACCGCATCAACTACCGATGCGTAAAGAGGAATGATGCTCTGGCCCCTCACGGACCCCTTACCCGATGGCCATACGAACTTTTCTTCGCTTTGAATCAATGTATCCAGTGGTGGTGCTGAATGTGCGGTTGGTACGCCACGAACAATGGCTCCCGGTTGCTGCGGAAATACGTATTTAATGCCATATTGTAGTAACTCTGTTAGGCTTTGCCTGTTTATTTTTTTTGCATTTGGTTGCATTAATCCTGCATATCTTGAACGAGATAAACATTGACTGATCTCTGATTGGCTCATAAAAAGCTCATCGGCCAATATTAATTGTGACCATGAGTTTTCACCAAAGGCTATAATCTTTAGCAGAACCAGAATATCTTGTGGGCGCATTGTTTGTTGCTGTGCTTTCATATAGTTTAATATTGCGTATTGCAATATGCAATATTAAGTATTAATAAACTAAAATACAAATATTTAAAATGTATTATCGCATATCGCGATATGCGATAAAGGCTTCTGCCTTATTTTTTCTGGTCTATTGTCTAGCTCCCTCAAGATCTTAATTCATGCTTTTGCCGCCGATAATGTATATTCTGAAAAAACTATCCGGGATTTTTCTTTTCTAATTGATATTCCTTGTTGTACACATCGGGGATGGGTTTAAAAAATAGTAACGGTAAAATATATGCTTTAAAATCTGAAGCACCGATCGGACCTTTTATAATCCATGCTGTTTTGATTTACTTTCCTGTTTATTCATAACCCAATTCCACCTCCCCAACCCGCTTGTTGGTTACATCAACAAGTGGAACCAGACCAGCTCATATGAGTTAGAGTTAGCGTGTGAGTAAAGAGTTTTCTTTCTCTTGCTCCTTACTCACACTCAAACTGTATTCATATTTAGTTTGAGTTAGGAGGTGGCTTCCTGTTTCTGAATACTCGCTCAAACTTGATATTACATCAAATGTCTTTTTGCAAAAGCCCTTCCGGAACCGGATTTGAGATATTTTTCGAATTTGTAGGCTTTGTATTTTTCGGTAAATGCAGTGGAGCTGATTAATTTTATGGGGAGTCGCTCTTTCGTAGATTCAACTTTGCCCAAATTATGGGCTTTTAGTCTATTCTTAAGGTTTGAGGTGCAGCCGGTGTAGAGTTTATTGTCCTTGCATTTTAGGATATAAACATACCAGTATTTTTCCTCTGGTTGTTCCATGACGCTGTTTTTTTGTGGAGCTAAGTTAAAGAAATATTTTTGATTAATGGAGGGATAGGGAAGACATCGACTTTGCTGGCGATTAGATAGTTCGCCTTCGCCAGGGCTTCGGCATTGTAGATCAAATATTTTTTAAAACGGAAATATTGTGGATGGCATCCACCGCCTGCCTTCGCTATAGCTTCGGCAGACAAATAGCCCGCATAGAATAACTTTAGTGAACGACAATATCGGTGGATATTAAAAACGCCCGCCTTCGCTATAGCTTCGGCATTGATAGGTTTTTACAAATATCAATAATGTGGAGGTCTCCGCCGTAGCCCGCATAGTATGACTTTAGTGAATAACAATATCGATGGATATTAAAAACGCCCGCCTTCGCTAAAGCTTCGGCGGGCGAAGGTGGAGCCGGCGGGAGTCGAACCCGCGTCCAGGCAGGCAACCCATACGCTTTCTACATGCTTAGTCCATTCTTAATTGTCGGGTCAGATCAGGGTATGAACACCCGCAAACTGACCTTATCCGCTGAATTTCGCTCTTACGTCGCGGCGCCGTAAAAGCTATCCCAAACTTCTGGCACTCCTTATCGGACCGGTATCGGGAAACACCATCCGGGAGTGACTCGTCCCGACCTATTGTAGTCGTGGATTAAGCGGTAACCGGCTTAGCCTGATTACGCAGCGAGCGCATAATTATTGTTGCCAATTAAAAAAAGTGTGAACATTCTTTTACGGGAAATATACAAAACCCGGCATGCTTACGTACCAATTCAACCTGCTGTCAATACCATGTCGGCCCCTGAATTGGTAGTAATCCCTTTTAAGGGAATACAAAAATACGAAAAAAATCGCCTGAACCCTAAAATTCAGGCGATATTCATTAAACCCCAAAAATATTCCAATTAACTTTTTGTAAACAAATTGTGCACCAAAATTGCATTTTCTAGTTTAAAAAAATTATCTTTTTTAGCGTCTATTGCAAGCTTAAAGCTTTTTATTCTGATAATCAGCTGGTTCCTTTTGTGTGATTTTTTTCGGAAAATGCACACTTATAAATCTATTTTAAACAGGTGTTAATAGAATGTTTTTAAGCCGTGAATTTTTTTATATCTTTAGCCAAAATAAACAAGTATGAGCGAGAAAAATTTACGCATCGGCATATTGCGTGAAACCAAAACACCACCCGACCGTAGGGTGCCTCTATCACCTCCACAAATATTAGAAGCGAAAGAAAAATACGGGAAAGTCGATTTTCAGATTCAGCCCAGCTCCATCAGGTGTTACAAAGATGAGGAGTACAAATACCTGAAATTGCCTCTGTCTGAAGATTTAAGCGATTGTGATATATTGATGGGCGTTAAGGAGGTTGATAAAACTACTTTTTTAGAGAATAAAACGTACATATTTTTTGCACACGTTGCCAAAAAGCAATCCTATAACAGGGAAATGCTAAAGGAAATGATGCGCAAAAAAATCACCCTCATCGATTATGAATATTTAACCACGCCCGATGGAGCCCGTGTTGTAGCTTTTGGTCGCTGGGCCGGCATCGTGGGTGCATACAACGCACTCAGAGCACGTGGTATCAGAACCGACAGTTTCCATTTAAAGCCTGCACATCAGTGTCACGATATGGATGAGATGTTTGCCGGCCTCAGAAAGGTGGAACTACGTAGTAAGAAAATACTTGTCACAGGTGAGGGGCGTGTGGCTTCAGGAGCATTGGAAACACTCGATCAATTAGACATAAGAAAGGTTTCAAAAGATGACTTTCTAAATAAGGAATTTGAGGAGCCTGTACTTTGTCAGATCGGGCCTCAGGATTATGTGGAACATAAAGATGGGTTGCCTTTTGATTTCAATCATTTTATTCAACATCCGAAGGAATACAAATCATCATTTAAGCCTTTTACCAGGGTTACCGATATTTTTATTGCTTGTCATTTCTGGGACGAAAAATCACCCCATTTTATGACTCCGGATGATTATCGAGATTCCAATTTCCAAATCTCAGTCATTGCCGATGTGAGTTGTGATGTTGGAGGTCCTATACCATCTACCATGAGAGCATCAACCATTGCTGAACCCTTTTATGGTTATAATTCCATGCTGGAGAAAGAAGAGCCGGCCTTCAGTAGTCCCGATAATGTCACTGTAATGGCAGTGGATAATTTGCCGGGAGAGCTTCCGCGTGATGCCTCGCAGGATTTTGGCGAAGCATTGCTTCAAAATGTTTTTGATGCCATTGTGCACGCAGACGAAGAGAAAATTGTTGAGCGTGCCACCATATTAAAAAACGGAGAATTAACCCCGCGCTATGCCTATCTGGCAAATTATGTTGCGGGAAAAGAATAGTTGCCCGGGTTGCCCACATGCTTTCGTTTGCCATCGTAATTTTTTTTTTCAGTGGGCAACCCTTTTTTCTATCCTTTAATTAGATCAAAGGGAATTCATGATTTTTTATACCGGAAAAGATCCCGGCTAGAGCAATTAGCAGGCGTTTTAGCATTACGTCAAATTATGATGGGGTTTTGCAGGTCGAACCGAGCCGGTGCGTTTTTTTAGAGATTCGATAATTTTATAGCCCGTTAATCAGAGATAAACCCCGGAGGAGTCGTATGTTTTTGAACAAGGCCAGATTGGGTACACAATAAACAATGTTTTAGAAGATGTTTTATATGCGATTCCTCTGGAATCGTTATAGGGGGACGTTTGCTGTTCTATAGATATGT
>NZ_JBSRDC010000007.1:0-59072 GCF_055145285.1 Salinivirga sp.
GGGGTGAATGTTCTACTCGAATTAATCCATAAAATGATTGAAAATCATAATTATGGATTGTATGAGAGTAAATCCCGATATAGAAAATATTAGCAACTGTCGAAGGCAGTTGCGCTATATTTTCATAATCGGGGTTCAATCAATATAAATGACATAAAAGAGGCTTGCCCAGCTTTTATATGTCATTTAATTTATTGAACAGGGAGGGATGAAGCGTAATTTGATCTTGAATTTTTGTGCCATCGCTAAAGCTAGGGCGACATGCGATTGTAACTTTTTTTTTCAAGAAAAAAAGTTTAGTAAAAAAAGTCCGCAATCTGTTTAACTGATCATTCATACCTGCATTTGTTTTACTTTATTCCTTATTTATATAGAGTTGTAAGGGATATAGAAAGTCAATAAAATAAGCTTATCTACAAGAAGAAGCAATTGAATATAAAAAGAAATCAGACAACTTCAGTATAGATTAATCAAATTAAAAAAGGTGAAACCTAAAATTATCCCAAAGAAAAACCCCCGAAAAAAATCCCGGGGGTACCTTTGAGAAGTTATAGCGATTAGTATTCTACATCAACCACTCGCCTTTCGAATCGGAAATTTTTAATATTGTCTATGAATTTTAAATGTGCCGGGTGATTGCGATAAACATCAAGCGACTGGCGGTTTTCAAATTCGGCTATTAGCACTACATCGGCTTGTTCTTTTTGTTCAATGGCATTCGCCCCATACTCAAACCGCTCGATTTGTGGAATTTGGGCCGGAAGCTCTGTAAGTTTTTTTAAGAAAATGCTTTTAATCCCGGCCTTCGAACGTCCATCTACTTCCTCATGCAGTCGCCACATTACAATATGCTTAATCATCAGCCTGATTGATTTCGTGTTTCAATGCTACCATTTTAATGGCTGCACCGGCTGCTTCTACGCCTTTGTTGCCGTGTTTGCCTCCTGCGCGGTCAAGTGCCTGTTGCTGGTTTTCGGTAGTCAGCACGCCAAAGCCCACAGGAATATTGTATTTTAAACTTACTTCATTTGTTCCCTCTGTTACGGCTTTGCACACAAAATCGAAGTGTCTTGTTTCACCTTGTATTACGCAACCCAGTACAATTATGGCATCAACATCGGTGTATTCAGCCATGTATTGCGCACCCAACGACAATTCATAGCTTCCGGGTACATATTTGAAGAGTATATCTTCGGGTTTTACGCCATGTTCAATGAGGGTATCTTTGGCTGCTTTGCCCATCGATTCTGTTACTTCAGGATTCCATTCTGCCACAAGAATTCCAAATTTGTATCCGGTGGCGTCCGGTATAGGCTGTATAGATGTATCGGAGAGGTTTTTTAATGAGGTAGCCATAGGTCCAAATTTTTATTGTTCTTAATAAAAAAGGAGGTATTTTTTAACACCTCCTTTAATCTCGTTAAGCCTTTGGTTATGAATTCATCATAGCCTTTGTGCGGCTTATGTATTTTTCAATTTGCCGGTATTCGCGACTTTCCGGAAATTCTTTTTCGATACGTTCGTAAAGCTCCAGTGCTTTTTCGTACTGTCCTTCGGTGTAATACACCTGTGCAGCTTTCATTAGATAAATAGGCGAAGTAAATCTATTTTTAAAAACATTGGCAGCTTCTTGGTAGTATTCTGCGCCTTTAATGTTTTCACCCATTTCTACATATGCATCACCAATGGCTCCTTTAGAAGTTACCCGGGTCATAATGTCTTCGGCAGAGTAATCTTTCAGGTAGTCTACAGCCTCTGTGAAGTTGCCCATGTGAAGATAACTTATACCGGCATAATACTGAGCCAGGTTTCCTGATGGTGTTGAACCATATTCGTCAATAATATCGAGGAAACCATAATTGTTTCCGTCCCCGTTGAGTGCCAGGTTAAATGAATCGCGCTGAAAATATTGTTCAGCCGGGAAAATCATTTCCTGCGCTTCCATAATTTTAGGTTGCATGATATATTTCTGATACCCCCAATATCCTATTACGAGGAGGGCTACCACTACAGCTACAGTGGTGATTGTTTTTTGATTCTTTTCAATGAAATGCTCTGTGCGACTCAACGCCTGTTCAACATTCTCAAATGTTGATTCCTGTGCCTGGTTTTGTTTCTTCTTTTTTGACATCTTCCTTACAGATTTTTCTATTAATTCAGCGCAAAATTAAGCGAAATTATTTCATCGGCAAATAAATTTACGAGCTGTTAAACGATTGTGGGTAAGTTTTCTGTTTTTTATACAAAATCTAAGGTGCAATGATTAATTTTGCACCCATGTATTTGAACAAGCTTACACTACTGAATTTTAAAAATTATGAATCTGCCGGGTTAGATCTGTCGCCGGCAATTAACTGTTTTGTAGGAGATAACGGTGCTGGGAAAACCAATTTGCTCGAGGCTGTATATTATTTATCTTATTGTAAAAGCTGTTTTAATATTCCTGATCTACAAAATATTAAGCAAGGCGATCAATTTTTTATGATTGATGGCAATTTTAATTTGCGCGACGAAGAGGAGAAAATTGTTTGTGGTGTGCAGGAGGGGCGGAAAAAGAAATTCAGCCGGAATAAAAAGGAGTATCAGCGCCTGTCTGATCATATTGGATTAATTCCTGTTGTACTCAGTACACCCAGCGATACACAGCTCATACACGACGGTAGTGAAGAGCGCAGAAGGCTGATCAATACGTTAATTTCTACCCATAATCGCAGTTACCTTCAAAAACTTATCGATTACAATAAAGCGCTGGAACAGCGAAATCGCTTGTTAAAACTTTTTGCAGAACAAAATTATTGGGATGAAACCTCGCTTGAGATGTGGGACGAAGCATTACATAAAAACGCCATGCCCATTTTTGAAGCGCGCAAGGAACTTCTTGAACAGTTAATACCCGATTTTCAGGAATACTACAATTATATTTCCGGTCAGCAGGAAGCGGTTTCCCTACAGTATAGATCCGATATTTTTGATGGCAAGCTAAACGATTTGTTGAAGCAAAACCGCAAGGCAGATCAGCTGGCGCGATATACAACTAAAGGGATACATCGCGACGATTTGATGTTTATGATTGGCGACCGCAATGTAAAGAAGACCGCCTCGCAAGGGCAGCAGAAAACTTATTTGGTGTCACTCAAATTTGCACAGTTCGAGCTCATTAAGAAAACCATGGATAAAAAACCCTTGTTGTTACTCGATGATGTTTTCGACAAGCTCGATGCTTCAAGGGTTGAACGCATCATTTCACTGGTGGCCAAAGATAGTTTCGGGCAAATTTTTATTACAGATGCCAATAAGGTAAGGATTGACAAAGTGCTTGAGAAAGTTTCATCAGATTTTCGTATCTTTAATGTAGTAAATGGACAAATTTCACCGGTAGAATAAATTAATACAATGAGAAGAAGCAATGAAAGTTCGCTGGGCGATTTAATTGATAATTGGCTTAAAAAGCAAAACAAACATTCACCTATAGTCAGGGCGCATGTGGTGAACCACTGGGAAAATTATGTGGGAAAAATGGCCGCTCGCTATACAGACAATGTGAAATTTAAAGACGACAGGCTTATTGTTAAAATGAAATCAGCAGTTGCGCGGCGCGAACTCGAAATGATAAAAACACCCCTGATTGAAAAAATCAACCAGGAGGCGGGGAGTGAAGTTGTATCTGATATTGAGTTTAATTCCTAATTCTGTGCACGCAGTATTTGTCTTCAAAAAACAACTTAATGCTCTTTCATTAATGGTTATTCTTTTTTACCATTAAGAAGTTAAGGAAGATGAAGGATAAAAAGCAAAAAACAATTGTGCGCTACTGGCGGCTTCAGCAATTCATCTAGCTTTCACTACAGCCCGTTTTTTTAACTTCAAAAAATTTCTCATACCCTGCAAAGAAGTATTCACTCTCTTTTTGGGCATTTTCGTCACTATCCGATCCATGTACAGCATTGGCCTGTACTGATTTTGCAAACATATTTCGTATGGTACCCGGATCGGCCTTTTGCGGATCGGTATTGCCTATTAGCTTACGAAAATCATCTACAGCATTTTCTTTCTGTAAAATAGCCGCAACGATGGGTCCTGATACCATAAATTCAACCAAATCTTCAAAGAATGGTTTTTCTTTGTGTATACAATAGAAACTGCGGGCTTCGCTTCGGCTAAGTTGTACCATTTTCATGGCCGCAATGTGAAAGCCAGCATTTGAGATTTTATCTAAAATGGGTCCGATATGCTCATTCTTTACAGCACCCGGCTTAATAATAGTGAGCGTAATAGTTTCTGACATGTTGTGAGTTTTATTAATTAAACATTCATGAAATACATTTAATACAATGATTTGTTCAGCTAAGATAAAAAGAATCCAAATAAAAAGTCAATCAGTTACTAATATCTCGCTGCAAATAAGTTTTGTTTTGGATTATTGATAATATTATTTCAATTTTTTTCAACAACTCAAGGGTGGTATGAGTTAGTTATATAAACGATTGTGGACATAAAAAAGAACAGGAGTAGCAGATGTTTGCATATCTGGTATTGATTATGAGTTTTAGTTTTGCATTGAATAGTAGCTTTGTTGAACAACAGACAAAAGAAAGGAATATTTTGACAGATATTTATAAGTTTCAAATTCTAAAAGCCGGTGATATCAATCCGGGTGGATGGATAAATAAACAATTAGAACGTGATTTAAACGATGGTTATGTAGGCCATTACGCCGAAGTGAATCCTACGGTTACCCACGATGTGTTTTTTAACCAAAACCGGATAAGTAAACGAAAATTCTCGTTACGTAAAGAATGGTGGAGTGGAGAACACGAAGGTTATTGGAAAGATGCTGTGGTACGCATGGCTTTTCTTACCGGAGACAGTGCCTACATCAATGAAATGCGTTCATGGATGAATGAATTACTGGAAAATACCGGAACGGAAGGTTATATTGGAATTTATCAGGACTGTGAAGCCACGGGTTGCCGTTTTCATCACGATCGAGGCAACGGTGAGTTGTGGACTACCAGCAGGGTTTTAATGGCCATGTTGGCTTATTACGAATTTACCGGCGAACAAAAAATTTTAGATGCTGCCGAAAAAGCCACTCAGCTCGTGATGCAGCAATATCAGGATAAAAACTATTTTTCGCATACTTCAAAAGGTGGCGGTGTGAGTCATGGAGTTGGTTTTTTTGAAAACCTGGAATGGCTCTACAGGCTTACAGGAAAAACGGAATATCTCCGTTTTGCAGGCAAATTGTACGAAGATTTTAATGAAGGCCCCATCAGAGATGATGATTTAAAAACCGAACTGTTACTCAATGAAGAACAATTGTTTGAAAAGCATGGCGCCCATATTGCTGAAGGATTGTTTGTGCCGGAATTTATAGCTACAATACAATCGGGTCATGCGTTGGATAGCGCCGCAGGTAATGTAATGGAAAAGCTGAAACAACATCTTACCCCCGGCGGGGCTATGCGTTGCGATGAATGGATAAAGGGTCGTGAAGGTACGGCTGATGAGCATTACGAATATTGCGGTATTGCCGAGATGATTAGTCCAATGAATAAAATGATTGCTTTTACCGGCAATTTTAACTTAGCCGATCGCATTGAGAAGATGACTTTTAATGCAGGGCAGGGTGCACGAATGCCTGTTTTAAAGGCTGTTTCTTATCTCACGACCGATAACCGCATAAAAATTAATCACAGTGAAATAGCCAAGCGTGAGTCATACGATGCTGCACACTTTGCCGCTGCGTGTTGTGCGCTCAATGCGGGCAGGTTAATGCCTTACTACGTAGAAGGCATGTGGATGAAGGCTGCCAATGACAATCAATTAGCAGCTATGCTTTATGGACCCAACACCTTAGAAACTTCTTTGAATGGTGTGCCGGTTAAGATTATCGAAGACACAGATTATCCGTTTTCCGATCAAATAACTTTTAACATAGCACCTGAAAAGCCTGTTGAATTTGATTTGGTGCTGCGGAAACCTTTTAATTGTCAGGACTTTAAACTTCAGAAACCAGCAGGTGCTGAAGTCGAAGAATTGGACGACAGGGTATTGTTACGCCACGAATGGAAACAAGGCGATAAGGTATCAGTTCAGTTTAATTTTAAGATAAGGCAACACGATCATCCAAAATCAAAAACTGTTAAAGGTAAAGGTGTATACATTCAACGTGGACCGCTTGTTTATGCTTTACCATTTGAGCATAAAACCAAGAAAGTAAAAGAACATCATAACAGTGGTTTTCACAGGTATAAAATAAAAGCAAAAGACAGAAGCAACTGGAAGTTGAAACTGGATGTGAACGAACCTTTGCAATTTATCCCGGCAAAAGCGGATAATCTTCTCACACCCTGGGATAAACCGGCAGTGAAGATAGAAGCTACGCTAGCAGATAGAAAAGGAAATCGAGATCGATATTTGTTAATTCCCATGGGGAATACTATATTTCGCCGTGTAGCATTTACAAAAGCTAACCATAAAAAATAAGATATGAAGGATAAAACCAGTATAGTAATTTGTGCCTATAATGAAGAACCAACAATAAAGGATGTGGTTTCGAAATGTAGAGCATATAACCCGGAGAGTGAAATTATAGTTGTTGATGACGGCTCACAGGATAAAACAGAGCAAATTTTAAGAGAATTAAATCAGGAGCTCGATTTTCGGTATATCCAGCTCGATGAGAACCAGGGTAAGAGTAATGCCATGGTTATTGGTGTAGAGCATGCCAAGCGAGAAATTATCCTGTTTTTTGATGCTGATGTATCAGGTATAAAAAAGGAACATTTCAATCAGTTGCTCGATCCACTGGAAGATGAGGCCGACATGGTGCTGGGTTCACCTTCTGAAACCCTCATTGATTATCGTGTAAATCCATTTAAAAGCCTAACGGGTGAGCGTGCTTTGTATAAAAAAGATCTTGAGCCCATTCTTGAGAACATTCAGGATATTCGATTTGGGGTAGAAACCTATATGAATTTGTATTTTCAGGCACATGGAAAAAAAATTAAGTATACCTTACTCGATGGGCTTACACATCCTACAAAATATGATAAAACAACGGCCGATAAAGCTACGAGGGAGTTTATAAATGAAGGAAAAGAAATCGCTGTTACTTTACTTAAAAATTATGACCTTATTACACAGCGTATTTCCAACTCATTCGGCGAGCAAGGCGACAATATTAAGGAATCGTTCAAAAAATTGCATAAAGATTTGAACGAAAAAATTCAGGTTTTACTAAAAAATAATGGATAGAAAGCGTATTGTCAGGTCTGCAGTTTTTCTAATTGTGGGCATCGGTCTTTTGTGGTTGGTTTTTCGCGATACTAAACTCGATCAGTTATACAGTGAATTGAATAAAATCAATCCGTTCTGGATAGGTCTATCGATTCTAATTAATATTTTAAGTCAGTTTGTGCGGGGTCTGCGCTGGAAGATGCTTTTCAGACCCATGAACTACAATCCACGCACAACAAATATATTCTTGTCCGTTATCGTTCTTGCATTTACCAACCAGGTGATACCACGTGGAGGAGAAATAGCACGGCTTGGTGTTATTAATCGCTATGATAAAATTCCGCTGGCAAAATTGTTTGGTACAGCACTCGTGGAAAGGCTCACCGATTTATTTATTTTGTTCCTGATTTTTGTAGCCCTGTTGGTGTGGCAAATGCCGTTAATAATTAAAATTATAGAGTTGCCAGAAATCAGTATGCAAAATTTGAGTTTCTCTACTGTGATGATAATTATTGGTGGCTCTGTAGTCTTTTTGCTGGTTGCCTGGTTTATTCTAAGAAAGTTCAATGTGTTTGAGCGTTTTCGCTATAAATTGAAGGCGGTCGGTCATGATATTAGAGAAGGTTTCACTTCGCTTTACAAGATTCAGGGAAAGTTATGGTACATCTTACAATCTGTTTTGATTTACGTCCTCTGGTTATTGATGTTTTATGTGCTCATTTTTGCTTATCCACCCATGAAAGATGTTAGTTTCACTGCAGCAGCTTTTACTTTTGGTGTAGCCACTTCAGCATTTTTATTGCCAATTCAGTCAGGTATGGGAGCGTGGCATTTTTTAGCCATACAAAGTCTGATGCTCTTCGGTATTGGACACGATACAGCTGCCGTTTTTGCACTAATGGCCCATGCTGTAACCAATTTGGTGCATTTGCCTCTGGGCGCAATTGCTTTTGCAGTGTTGCCCATTGTGAACAGAAACAAATCAACCAGCGGTTGAGGCTTTTATCCTGAGGATAAGTGGCTTTTCTTCCTGAAATAAGGTTTTAATTTTAGAAATTGTTTTTCATAAAAGTCGTAAGAAACCATAGCAAGTATATATGTTGCAAATAGTTCTGATGTTATAGCCAACAATGGGTGCCAATCTTCTAAAAATATAGTGCCAATAGTGATTGTAAAACCACTGTATACATATAATCCATAGGTGTATCGACCCAAATTTTCAGTTAACATAAAGACTCTGTTTTTTTTTATTCGGGGAGCCCATTCTATAAATACCAGTATTAGGGAAATGAAGCAAATTGATAGTTGAATATGATATATAATGGGGGGTGTGATTAAAATCAGGGATAAACAACTGAATACAAAAACCAGCATGGTAAATTTTATTCTATATTTTTTATTGTAAAATAGGAAGGCTCCTGCCATACCGGCAGCAAAATTTACAAAATGGGTAATGGTATGCGAATATGTTGAAAACTCATTGTTCCCGGCCCATAACATAAAAGTAACATAGGTTATTACAAGTAATATAACAAAAGTCCAGAGATGTCGTTTAAAAGAGTTTGCTATGAATAAAAATATGAGATAAAATTGCTCTTGTACACTCACGGACCAAAGGAGTTTCAATGAAAAAAGGGTATCAGAATTTTCATAATTTGACAAAAATAACCAGTACATCCATGGTTTTTTGGGCATAGATACCGAAAAGTCCCAAAAATATGTCATCAATGGCAGAAGTCCCATTAGGACTATTAATACAAGAAAGTATAATGGAAAAATGCGAAGTGCACGGCGCCAGAAAAAGTTCCTTTTTGAAAAACCGTTTGTAGTATCAATTTCCCGCAGTGTCAGCCATGTTAGTAAGAAACTGGATAATACAAAGAAAAAATCGACTCTTCCATAACCATAAATCCAATCTGAGGCACTATGGAAAAAGAAAATCGCCAGAAAAGCTAAGAAACGTAAAGTGTCTAACCCGGCAATTCTTTTCATATTGCTTTATGATAGTCTTTCCAGCTTGAGCTCATCATTTTTTTGCAATCCCCTGAGAAATTCTTCTGCTGAGACGCGTTTTTTAGACTGGGGCTGAAGCTCCTTAATTTCGTACCAGCCTTTTTTAACAGCTATTGCCAGGGTGGTTTGGTCTGTTTTTATGATGCCGGGAATGATGTCGTGATCCTCGCTGGTATAATGTCCCGTGAAAATTTTGGCCGTAAATGGCTTCCCGTTTTTTGTGAAAGTTGTCCAGGCTGCCGGGTGGGGAGATAGTCCGCGTATGAAATTGTGTATTACTCTGCCATCTTGCGACCAGTCTATTTCACAGTCTTCTTTGTAAATTTTTGGTGCAAACTTGTCTGATTTCCTGATTTGTGGAATTGCTTCTGCTGTGCCTTCTTCTATTTCATTTACTGAGGCACTTAAAATGGAAGCACCTGTAACCATGAGTTTATCATGTAGTGTACCTGCAGTATCGTTTGGGTAAATATTTACATTATGCTGCATGATGATGCGGCCTGTATCTATATTTTTTTCCAGAAAAAATGTTGTTACTCCTGTCTGTTTTTCACCGTTAATTATGGCATGATTTATTGGAGCTGCACCCCGGTAGTCAGGCAGTATGCTTGCATGCAAATTTATTGACCCGTGTGTTGGTAAGTCGAATACAGCCTCCGGTAGCATCCGAAATGCTACTACAACATTCAGGTCTGGCTGGAGTGCCTTAAGTTCGTCAATAAACTCTGGATCCTTCAGGTTGGTGGGTTGCAGTACCGGTATACCGGCTTTTACAGCAAATTCTTTAACGGGTGTGGGTATTACCTTTTGTCCTCTTCCACGTTTTTTGTCTGGTGCAGTAACCACTGCTACTACATTATAATTAATGTTAAGGGTCTCCAGCGATTTTACGGCAAAATCAGGAGTGCCCATGAAAATTATGCGCATATGAGTTATTTTCGAGGTGAATATATTATTCTACTGCTTGTTTTTTAGAAACCTTAATCCAGTCCACGGTAAAATAGGCCGGAAGATTTTCCGGTTGCTTCTCTAAAATGGATGCCAGATTAATGTAAAGTTCCTCGCCATTGAGTTGATGGGGCTCCCTTGCTACTTCAATGTTGTTCAATGACCAGATAAGCTCGTTTTCATTCCATTCAAGGCTGTAAATAAAAAACTTGTCATTTATATTGATGCCTTTTATTTTATGACTGATAACCTGCTTGCCATTTTCTTTGGGAATGTAGCGTACTTCAAATCCATTGCCATTCCCTGTTTTAATAAGATCTATGTGTGGGGTGATTTGTTCTCCTTTCAGACTCAGTCCGTGTACAATGTTGCTTGGTTGCTGTAAGCTGACTTTGGCTTCAATCTTACCCTGATTGAAGCGGAAAGCTTTAGCGGTATTAAGGGTACCGGAAGTAAAATCGAACTCATTTTCCATAAAACCTAGTTTTTTACTCCAGGTTTTACCTTTGGTATGTTCTTTTTTCGTTTCTATCTTGAGTGCCGACTGGTCAATACGCAGATTGTCACCTTTAGTGAAAAATTGTTTTTCGCCTTTGGTTACATAGTTGTCATTGAAAGCCATCATTCCGGCAAAAACCACAGGGGACCAGACATCATTATTCAATTGCTGTTCATCAAAATCATCAGAAAAAATGGTTTCCCACTGACGTATTGCTTTAAACCGGTCTTCTTCGGTAGCTTTAAAGTACCATTTTAAATCTTCGTTGTTTTCCAGTTCCTTAAATTTTGCCAGGCTTTTATATTCCTCTGTTTTCTCAAATTTCTTGTCGTCTTTCAGGTATTCCACTTTTTCTGTGAACGCGGGATCTTCCGTTTGTTCTTTGAGTTCATAATAGCGTTTCAGTTTGTCGCTCTCTTTTACTTCAAGGTAGTTTTTATACTGTTTCGATTGCTCAAACTTGCGGTAGAACTTAATATCCGGATCTTTTTGCAATTGTTTGTACTCTTGCTGAACTTTGAATAAATCGGAATTTTTAAAAGTGGTTTCTTTAAGTTTATCCTGGTATTCATCTGATTGCAGATAGATTTCCAGTGCTTCATACTCATTCATTAATTCGCCGCCCGATGTTTGATCTATGAAGTCGGGATGTCCTGCATTGACGAATTTAAAATATACTTTGAGCTCACCATCTTTTTGAAGGTTCTGGTATTGATCCCGCTGGTCAATTTGCTCCTTATATTCGGTCTCGTTTTCTTTATTTATTTTACTGTAATCAAAGCCCGCTACAGCTTCTTTTAATGAATTGAAACTGTTAAGTTTATCACTATCTTTCAGGCTTTTATAGGTCTTGAATCCCGGGCTATTGATTAGTTTGAAGTATTTTTTGAGGTCGGGCTGTTTTTTTAAGCTTTTAAACCGTTTTGCTTTATCAAGCTCTGCTTTGTGGTCAGCATCCATCTGCTTTTTAATCTCTTCTATCTGACCACTTTCTACGGTTTCTTTAATTTCATTGTACCTTGCAAGCTTCTCGCTTGCGGCTATCTCTTCAAACCGTTTGAGCTCATTAGATTCAAGCGTTTTAAAATAAAGTTGTATGCTTTTATCTTTTTGCAGATTAGTGAACTCGTTTATGAGTTTTTCTTCATCACTGCCTGTATAAATTATGGATTCTATCTCTTTTTTCTTTTGCTGAAACTCATCCGATTCAATGTATGCTTTCAGGTCTTCATATTCTTTAAGCATGTCAGATTCATCAATTTCCTGATGCCGTTTTTGTTCTTCAACCAATTGGTTCCGTGCTGATTCCAGTTTTTCAGTGTCCGGAATTTGCCCAAGTATGTTTTTTAACCACAAATTTGCCATAATGATTCAATTGTTTGTGTAACTGATCAAGTGGATAAATATACAAATTTCACAGGTTTGGTGGTACTTTATTGTGAAATAATTGGCAAATTTGTATGATGAACCATCGGTTTGAACAAAATTTTTTACTGCTATGTTAAAAAATCCAGTGCAAAAGGTAGCTGCAATTCATGACTTGAGTGGGTATGGAAGAGCCTCTCTAACAGTTGTTATTCCGGTTTTAAGTTCAATGGGTTTTCAGGTGTGTCCAATTCCCACAGCTGTGTTATCAACACATAGTCAATTTAAAAATTACCGGTTTGTGGATTTAACCGACCATATACCCGGCATTATGGAACACTGGAAAGAGCTCAACCTCCAGTTTGATGCTATTTACAGTGGTTTTCTGGGGTCTGCCAGACAAATTGATATGATGATACATTTCATAGATCAATTTAAGGACAAGGATACCATGGTAATGATCGATCCGGTTTTGGGTGACAATGGAAAAATTTACGGACCTTTTAACCAGGAGATGGTCAATGAAATGCGCAAACTGGTGTGTAAAGCCGATATCATTACACCCAATATTACAGAAGTTGGACTGCTACTCAATAACGACCCTGAGATGATTCGCAACACAAAAGATACCATTCTCGCCATTGATCAATTGACTGCTCTGGGGCCCGAAATTATTGTGGTAACTAGTGTACCCGATGACGATGATGGCAAAACCGCAGTTGTTGCCTATAACCGTCAGGATGGCCGTTATTGGAAAGTACCCGTAGATTATTTGCCTGCCGCTTATCCTGGCACTGGCGACACTTTTGCAAGTGTACTGCTTGGCTCGCTTTTGCAGGGCGATAATTTACCCATGTCGCTCGACCGTGCCGTACAATTTATTTCGCATGGCGTGCGCTCAACTTTTGGATTTCATTATGATGAGAAAGAGGGTATTTTATTGGAAAAAGTGCTGCCTGCATTGAAGTCTCCGGTACAACTGAGTAGTTATGAGGTTTTAAAAAAATAAGTAATTCCACAGTTTTATGAAGATAAGAATCTGTCAACCCGTCATTATGTATTTACCTGCATTCAAGCACTTTGTTTTAGCAATCATGTTGCCGCTGATGCTAATGTCTTGTGGTAGACAGCAAATAAATCAGCAAACCGCATTAATTCCAAAACCAGATAGTGTGGTGTTTTACACCGGATTTTTTAACATTAGTAATGGTGTGGATCTGATTTCTGACGGGTCTCTTAATGCTGAAGTTGAACTGTTGCGGAAATATTTGACGGAGCAAAGCATTATTGTTACAGACAATGTAGACCAGAAAGTGGAACTGATGCTTGATGGTAACCTGAAAAAAGACCATTATAAGTTAGAGATAACCGATAATCAGGTGCTGTTAAAATCAGGCAGTAGGCAAGCATTGAAATATGGTATACAAACCTTAAGGCAACTTTTATTTTTTGCGGTAGCTGACCAAAAAGCCATAGCTTGTCAGCATATTTCAGATGCGCCCAATTACAAGTATCGTGGCATGCACCTCGATGTGGCCCGTCACTTCATGCCCGTAGCATTTGTCAAAAAGTATATTGATATGATGGCCATGCTCAAAATGAACTATTTTCACTGGCATTTGGTCGATGATCAGGGTTGGCGCATAGAAGTTAAGCAATATCCGAAATTAACTGAAATTGGCTCAAAACGAAATGAAACCCTGACAGGACATGGAGGTGTGAAACCTTTTGAATACGATGGCATTCCGCATGAAGGGTTTTATACACAGGAAGAAATTAAGGAAATTGTAGCTTATGCCACTTTACGTGGAATAACAATCATTCCCGAAATCGAAATGCCCGGACATGCCCGCTCAGCCATTGCAGCTTATCCTGAATTAGGTGTTACGGGCGAGAAAATTGGTGTGTGGACACGTTGGGGTGTTTCGCCTTACATTTACAACGTGGAAGAATCCACTTTTGATTTTCTGGAGGGTGTTTTAGATGAAGTTGCTGAACTATTTCCCGGAAAATATATTCACATTGGCGGCGATGAGGCAGTGAAAGATCAGTGGAAAGCTTCTGGCCGCGTGCAGCAGCGCATAAAAGAATTGAACCTTACCGATGAAGCTGCGCTGCAAAGCTATTTCATTAATCGCATGGCCGATTATTTGCGAAAAATAGGCAAAGCCATTATCGGGTGGGACGAAATTTTAGAAGGTGGAGCACCTGATGACGCCGTGGTTACCTTCTGGCGCAGTTGGCACAAACCCAGTCCGGCCATTGAAGCTGCCCAAAATGGACATAAGGTGATTTTTACACCTGCTTCGCTTTGCTATTTCGATCATTATCAAACCACTTTACAAGATTCTATTGAACCATTAGCCATTGGCGGCTGCACACCGGTGGATTCACTTTACATCAAAAAACCTATCAATAGTAACTTTCCGGATAGTTTACGCCAATTTGTCTGGGGCGCGCAGGGAAACGTGTGGACAGAATACATGAAAACCCCTGAACATGTGGAACATATGGTGATGCCCCGTATGGCTGCTCTGGCAGAGGTGCTGTGGACGGATGAAAAAAAGCAGGATTTTGAAGATTTTAAGCGCCGGTTTAAAAATTTTGCCAAATGGTTGGAGGCGAATAATATTAATTATGCCAAATATATCTTCGAAGACAATTAGTAATGACTGATCGAAAACTAGAAATATGTTGCTATACGGCTGAATCCGCTATTCTGGCTGAAGCAACCGGAGCCCATCGCATTGAGTTATGCGATAATTATGCAGAAGGAGGTACTACGCCCTCTTTTGCCACAATTCAAAAAGTGGTTGACAATCTTGAGGTGCCGGTAAACGTGATTGTGCGTCCACGTGGTGGCGATTTTTTATATTCGGAACTGGAGTATGCAATTATCAAAGAGGATGTAAGGCAAATAAAAACACTTGGGGCAAATGGAGTGGTGGTTGGTTTTTTAACTACAGAGGGTGAAATTGATAGCAAAAGAACCAGCGAAATTGTAGAATTGGCTGGAAGTATGGAAGTGACTTTTCACCGGGCTTTTGATATGTGCAAAGATCCATGCAAAGCATTAGATCAGCTTATTGAATTAGGCGTAATTCGCATACTAACCTCTGGACGTATGAATAGTGCTTTAGAGGGAGCCGATTTAATTGGAAAGCTGGTTCAGAGAGCTCAAAACAATATTATTATAATGCCCGGAGGTGGTGTGAACGAAAAGAACATTTCGGAACTTATTCATTCTACAAATGCCCTGGAATATCATAGCAGCGCCAAAACATTTGTTCAAGGTAAAATGAATTACCAAAACCAAACCGTTAGCATGAGTGGTAGTACTAATCCGGAAGAATTCAGGCACATTTCGGTTGATCAGGAGCAGATTCGTGAAATGCTGAAGATATTACAAGAAGTATAGTCATCTGAAAATGAGGAATAGTAATCCCTTGTTTGAGCTGCACAATTCCAAATATGGAAACGTCATGGCGAGGAGGAACAGCCTGTTCCGATGAAGTCGGAAACGACGCCATCTGTTTCAAGCTTCTCTCGCGGTTTTTCACCTCATCCTAACCTTCTTCAGTCGAGAGCCTGACACAGCCTCAAGGAGAAGGTGCGCTTCGATCAGGCTGTAGTACAGAGTATTAAGCTGATTGTGGGTAATTTTGTTCGTTTTGCTGCGCATAGCCGTATGATAAAAATTCTGTAATGGCTGCACGGTTGGAGTCCGCTCTTTTGGAGAGTTAGTGAGGTGCGCGGTGGGGAAGTGATCTGTTTCCCTGCCGGCCATGCGGTGGCGGTTCCCCCTTCAGGGGGTTTGGAGCCCCGAAGCAAGCGAAGCAGTCTGCTTCAAACTGCACGAACGTTCAGCTGAATTGCAAATCCAGCCTTATTCTAACAGCTAACATAATAAAACAAAAACCGATTGGGTATTATTTCCAACCGGTTTTGCTATGTAATTGATTATATTTTTATTTTGACTATAGGTCAAATCCACCACGCCAACCAATTGAGAACTGTATTGAACCGGCTGATTCTTTTTGGTCGCCCCATGTTTCATATTTCATAGGTAATAGGTACATAGCAGAAATTGTAAAACCTCCAAGCTCTACGCCAATTTCAGGAGCTACTCCAAAAGCATAAGTGGATCCACCCTCAGCAATAACCTGACCATCTGATGTAACTTCAGGCACCTCTAAACGTGATGCTCCAGCTGAAATTGCGCCATATGGTGATACCTTGCTGTCAAAAAAACGGTAAAGTCCTTTAATTCCGCGGATACCCAAAAGGTACATATCGAGGTCGAAATTGTTGTCTGACGAACCTCCACCCACTAAAAGAGCATCATTGTATACTAACCCTACAGCAAGTTTGTTATCAAATTGTGGCAGGTGATAAAGGATATCAACACTATACCCAAAGCCTCCTTTTCCACCAGAACCTTCATCGTAAGTAAAAGCATCACCCTGAGGAGAAGCGTAACCAACAAAACCACCAATCGAAATTCTTTGCGCATTAGCGCTAAAAACAAATAATAAGCTTAATAAGGCAAAAAGTAAACTAATTTTCTTCATAAAATTGAATTTAATATTTAAAAATGAGACTTATAATAAAAAACTTAAGCTATCAATAGGTTATCTGCAAAAAAAAGTAATTTAATAAAGTGTCGTTTTAAGAGTATTGCGTTCAAAAGTAAAATTTTTTTTTCACTGTGCGATTAAAACGTGAAATTAGTTATAAAAAAATGGTTGTTAAAAGATTAAGGTTTTTGCTTTGATAGCTTTCGAAAGAAAGTCCCCGTATATTTTAAAAGTCACATATAATTATTGCCTTTTGCTATGAGGTTTTTATGTTGGATTTGCTTCAAATTATGTGAATGTTAAATGCCTCTATGCCAGTTTGCTTGAAAATAATGACGTCTTTGGTTGTATTGAAACCCTCATTTCGTCCATAGTGAAAGAATTTGTTTGAAACTTTACAACAGATAATTAGATTAGATCGATTTGTTGTTTCAGTTTCTAATTCAGCGGTGGTTCAGGTAAATTTTCATTAAATTTGACTATCACAAAATCGAAATCTCTGCTCAAAATGAAAAACACAACCATAATTCTACTAGCCTTTTTATTTTTCATAAGCTGCAATCCAAAACAAAAAACACCTGATGCAACAAATAAACTTCCGCGAATAGCAATCTGCGGACTGGCAATAGAATCCAGTACTTTTTCTCCGGCACAAACCCACCAAGATGCTTTTCATGCCAGAGTGGGAGATGAGATTTACACGTATTATCCGTTTTTAAGTGAGGATTCTGCCACAAGAAAACGAGCCAGGTATTTTCCAGCTCTACGTGGACATGCATTGCCAGGAGGTATTGTGACCAATGAAGCTTATGAAAGTTTGATGGCAAAAATGCTGCAAAAACTGGAGGCAAATGTACCCTACGACGGCGTTTTTTTCGATATTCATGGTGCCATGAGCGTAGTCGGTCTGGACGATCCTGAAGGAGATATGATACGCCGCGTGCGTGATGTGGTAGGGGAAGATGCTTTAATTTCAACGTCAATGGATTTGCATGGAAATGTCTCCCCGCAACTGGCGCATCAGTCAGATTTAATTACCTGTTACCGAATGGCGCCGCATGAGGATGCCCTTGAGTCTAAAAAACGTGCATTGACAAATTTACTTGACCGGATTGAGTCCGGCAAGGGAAGGCCAGCTTACAAAGCGTGGATTCCTGTGCCAATTTTGCTGCCGGGCGAAAAGACCAGTACGCGTATTGAGCCCGCCAAAAGTTTATATGCCAAAGTAAACCCTATGACCCATAAAGAAGGTGTGTTAGATGCTGCCCTCTGGGTAGGTTATGCCTGGGCCGATGAGCCCCGAAACCATGCGGTGGTAATGGTTACAGGAGATGACAAAAAGCAGGTGAAAGCATCGGCTGAAGAACTGGCGCAAAGTTTTTGGGATGTGCGGGAACAGTTTGAGTTTGTGGCGCCTGTGGCTACACTAAATGAAAGCCTTAATATGGCGTTGCAAAGCGATAAAAAGCCATTTATTATCAGCGATATGGGTGATAATCCCACAGCCGGCGGTGCCGGTGATGTTACCTGGACTTTGAAGCAAATTCTCAATAAAGCGGCTTTCCAAAAGGTTGAAGGCCCAACATTAATTTATGCATCTATACCCGGCCCCAAACTGGTTGAAAAAGCCCTGGAGGTTGGCGTGGGAGGAAAAGTTAACGAGTATGCAGGTGCTGAAGTAGATAACCGCTATGAAGGGCCAGTCAGGCTTAAAGGCGTAGTGGAAGCAATCAATAAAGGAGATAAACACGCCGGAGTTGAAGTTGTGGTGCGCGTTGGAAGTGCTCGGGTAATAGTAACCAAAAAACGTAAACCCTACCATCACGAGGCTGATTTTACCAACCTTAATTTAAAACCACGTGAAGCTGATATATTGGTTGTGAAAATTGGATATCTGGTGCCTGAATTGTACAACATGCGCGGCGACTGGATCATGGCGCTGACACCGGGCGGGGTAGATCAAAATTTAGAACGATTACCATACAAACGTATCAAGCGTCCCATGTATCCTTTAGATAAAGACATGGCTGAGCCGGATTTGTCTGCCCGTTTTATTCCATTATCCAATGAACAAAAAGCTTTAATTGAAAATTAATTTGTTTTAACCAATTAATTTGGTTTGTTATAGTTTGAAAAAATAGAAAATAATACACTTATGAATACAAATCTTGCAGTATTAATCGACGCCGATAATATTCCTCCGGGCAATGTAAAAGAAATGATGGAGGAAATTGCCAAATATGGAAATCCTACCATTAAACGAATTTATGGCGATTGGACCAAGCCTAATTTAGCAAAATGGAAAAGCTTGTTGCTTGAGAACGCTATTACGCCCATTCAACAATATGGCTACACATCGGGCAAAAATGCAACAGATTCTGCCATGATAATTGACGCAATGGACATCCTCTATGCACAAAAGGTCCAGGGATTTTGTCTGGTCTCAAGCGATAGTGATTTTACCCGCCTGGCAACCCGTTTGCGTGAGGCCGGTTTGCAGGTAATTGGTATTGGCGAGAAGAAAACCCCCAGTCCGTTTATCGTGGCCTGCGATAAGTTTATTTACCTTGAAATTCTGAAGAAACAGGCTGATAAACAAACTGATGACGATGGAAAAGAACAGAGTAAAGAGTCTGTGGATAAAATCACCCGAAAGGATATTAAACTTATATCTTCTACCATATCCGATTTGTCAGACGACGATGGTTGGGCCTTTTTGGGAGATGTAGGTAGCTTGTTGCAAAAGAAACAACCAAACTTTGACTCACGGAATTATGGTTTCGAAAAACTTACACCATTGATAAAATCAATCGGTCAGTTTGAAATAGAACAGCGCGAAAACCCCAAAAGCCGTAATAAACTAATTTTTGTGAAAAATAAAGAGAAAACGAAATCCGGCCCGAAGAAGAAAGTTTGAGTTTTATAAACTTCAGCTTTTTTAGGTTCGTGCTGCCTAAGTAATTTAAAATTCATTTTTGGAGCAAAAGCAAACGTAGCGATTTTGTTAATCTTTCTCGAGGAGAAGATTGGTAATGCAAAAGGCTAAATTTAAGAAGCGAATTAGTTGTAAATAGTAAAAAAAGCCTCTTAGTGATTATTAACAACTAAGAGGCTTTCATAATTTGATTAGTATTTCTGTATTTTTATATCGGTTACGATATTATCAGAATTCAGCTCTTTTGCTTTTATACTTCCCTTTCTACCATCTTCTAATTCAAAGAAAATCATGTTGGGGATTGTTGACGAACCAAAAACATCCTGATCATAAGTAACTGTCATATCAACCAATAAGCTGTCGTTAGTCATGCTGTCAAATTCTTCAACAGTAATAACCGGACTACTTTGGTAATTGTCGACTATGGTATGCGTAGCATTAGGAATTGCTACACCAGCATCATTAGCATTGTCCGGGCTGACAAACTTCATCACTGATGTTGTATTTGAGTTGAATCCAATATGTATGGAGCTTCCATTTTCGCCATTAATGAGATTAGCTGTATAAATTTGTTCTGTGTCAAATGAATAAAACCTGCCGTAAGTTGAGTTCTCATTAAGGCCAAAAGTAATGTCTGTATAAGTTTCAATTGCGCTAAAGCCTGCAACTTCGATAGAATCTGTTTTGCTATCGCTGCCTTCACTATTTTTAGCAGTCAACATAACATATAATTTTCCTGCTTTATCGACTGTAATGTTTTGAGGTTCGGCTTCTTCCGATGTTTCTACACTTGCACCTGCGCTAAAGCTCCACTCATAAGATGTGGCATCGGAACTCAAATTATTAATTGTTAATTTTGCATTTGGAGATTCCCCGCTTACAGTCAATTCAAAATCTGAAACTGGCTTTGTTCCATCGTTTTCATCGTCAGAACAAGAGACCATAGCTGCGAAAAGTAATACTAATAAAGTAAATTGTTTCATGGTAAATGTGTTTTTAATATAATTTATAAAATGAACGACAAAATTAAAGATTTAAGTAAAACAACAATATTTAATGGAGTTTTTTTACAATATTCCGTAAGATGTGGCCGTCTCCGATTAAACCGTACAAACCCACAAGCAACGACGCGTCACCACGATCCGCCGGCTGGCGAAGAAGTGATCTGTTTCGAGCTTGCGCTGCGGTTGTTTGCAAAAGATTGCCACGGGCTTCGCCCTCGCAATGACGTCTCCGAATGGACGATGTCGTTGCCGTTTTTGCTGTGCAAGCCCAAAATCACCGACGCGTCATCACGAGCGGAGCGAAGTGATCTGTTTCAAGGTTTCACTTGCGGCAATAAATCATTCCATTGCGGATTTATCTTCTCAATTAAATCGATTTTCTTTTGCCGAGACCCGGATTTGATTTGCTTTTCTCTGGCAATAGCCTCTTCAATACGAGGAAAAACTTCAAAATATACCAAATTGGTAACGTTATACTTTTTTGTGAAAGCGTTGGGATGGTAGCCGGTTTGATGCTCATTGATTCGTTTGTAAAGGTCAGATGTAACGCCTGTGTATAAAACTGTGTTGTTTTTATTGGTTGCTATGTAGGTAAAACCGCCTCGTTTCATTGTTTTTTGTTCAAAAGTACATATTTTTTCATAGATTGGCTGAGCCGAGCTTGCACTAAGTGCTGCCGTTCAGATTACCGTTCCGTTTATTTCAACAGATTGCTTCATTTCGACTGTACTCAATGACCACTTCGCTACGCTCATCGCAATGACGTCGCTGATTGGACTACACAAACCCAAAATCACCGACGCGTCATCACGAGCGGAGCGAAGTGATCTGTTTCGAGCTTGCGCTGCGGTTGTTTGCAACAGATTGCCACGGGCTTCGCCCTCGCAATGACGCGTCTCCGATTGGTCTGTACAAACCGAAACCGAGAATCGGAGACGTCATCACGAGTGCAGCGAAGTGATCTGTTTCAAGCTTGCGCTGCGGTTGTTTGCAACAGATTGCCACGGGCTTCGCCCTCGCAATGACGCATCTCCGATTATCCTGCACAAACCCAAAATCGAAAACGCTCTCTCTCAGCGGAGTGGTTACTGCATGGTCGAAGTACCGAAGCAACCTGTTACAAGTTCTGTCCACCGCCGATTTTTTACCTACAGGCAACACCGACCCGCCGCAGCGGTTGGTGGGTTTTAAAAAGAAATAAACACCCAAAAATCTAATTCCCGGCAACATTTTTGTTAATCTCTTGTTTATTGAATTAGTATGAAATACTTTTTATCAAATATCGCCATACTCACATACATCGTCGGCCTTTTTGGCTGGCAGGTGAACAAACACTATTCCGATGGTGAGCTGTTTGATATTAAGTTGTTTGCCGAGGCCGAAAAATGCTGTGATACCGGTTGCGATTGCTGCGATGATACGCTAGATATCTATCAGCTCGATACAGAACACGATACGGGACAAAAAACAGAAATCGAGGTTCCTGTGCTTGATCTGTCAACCAAACACAATGTTTTCGATTTTTTTACGGCAGATGCAACTCATACTGAACCTACAACCATTCGCCCACCACCATTAATTTCATACTTACATACTTTACCTAATTTACAAACATTCCTTTGTTGATTGATTATCACTGTTTCTTCAAAACTTGTCACTAAGTAATATGTTGAAGTTTTGAGCAGTGTTCATTCTATTAATAATCAATCAAATGCTAGTGTTATGGGCTTCTTACACGCTTAAATAGCTGAAGATAGAACATATACGGCATCCTAAACAAAAAGGAACATGTTTAATAAAACCATAAAGTTTTTTCTTGAAAATAAACTGGTTACATTTCTGGCACTTGCTGTATTCGTAGCATGGGGAATTTCAACTTCACCATTTAATTGGGATACAGGTATTTTACCAAACGACCCGGTTCCAGTTGATGCAATCCCCGATATCGGCAAAAATCAGCAAATTGTGTACACCGAATGGCCGGGCCGTTCTCCGCAGGATATCGAAGATCAAATTTCATATCCCCTCACTACCGCACTCCTGGGTATTCCGGGTGTTGAAACCATTCGCAGTAATTCAATTTTCGGGATTTCGAGTATCTACGTAATTTTTGAAGATGATGTGGAGTTTTATTGGAGTCGTACACGCATACTGGAAAAACTTAATTCTTTGCCGCCGGGTACTTTGCCGGACGATGTAAAGCCTGCGCTGGGGCCTGATGCCACGGCATTGGGACAGATTTACTGGTACACGCTCGAAGGGCGCGATAAAAACGGCGATCCGGCAGGCGGCTGGGACCCGCATGAGTTACGTACTTTGCAGGACTTTCATGTGCGCTACTCGCTAACGGCGGCCAAAGGAGTGGCGGAAGTGGCCTCTATCGGCGGGTTTGTGAAAGAATATCAGGTCGATATTGATCCCGATGCCATGAAAGCCCACGGCGTGAATATCAGCCAAATAATGAGCGCTGTAAAAAACAGTAACCTCGATATTGGTGCACGTACCATTGAATATAATCGCGCCGAATATCTTGTCAGGGCCCTCGGCTATATTCAGGAACTTGAAGATTTGGAGAAAAGTGTTGTAGCTGTAAAAAATAATGTACCCATCACGTTAGACGATGTGGCCAAAATTAATTTTGGTCCGGGCACACGCCGGGGTGGTCTGGATAAGGGTGGAGTAGAGGCTGTTGGTGGCGTTGTGGTGGCGCGTTATGGCGCCAATCCCATGAAAGCCATCGAAAACGTAAAGGAAAAAATTGCCGAAATTGCTCCGGGTTTGCCTTCTAAAACGTTGGAAGATGGCACAGAATCGAAAGTCACCATTGTGCCGTTTTACGATCGTACCGGATTGATTAAAGAAACCCTTGGTACGCTTGAAGAAGCCATTTCACTTCAGTTGCTCATTAGTATTCTGGTAATTGTTGTGCTGGTAATGAACCTTCGGGCTTCATTTCTCATCTCCAGTTTGTTGCCCATTGGTGTGTTGATGACGTTTATCACCATGCGCCAATTTGGTGTGGATGCCAACATTGTAGCGCTTTCTGGAATTGCTATTTCTATTGGTGTGATGATTGATGTGGGCGTGGTTTTTACCGAAAATATTATCCGGCACATCGAAATGGCCAAAAACGTGGGAGCCAGAGGTAAAAAGCTGCTGAATGTAATTTATGAAGGCGCTGTAGAGGTTGCCGGGGCAGTTGTTACGGCCATTTTAACCACAATTGTGAGTTTCCTGCCGGTCTTTGCTATGGAAGCTGCCGAGGGCAAATTGTTTAAACCGCTGGCTTTTACCAAAACTTTCACCATGGTATCGGCGCTGATTATTGGTTTGATTATTATTCCGGCGCTTGCTCACCTGGTGTTTTCTATGAGATTTGATAAAAAACAGTACAGAAAAGTGCTTAATGGTTTTGCAGCCATTGCCGGTGTTGTGTTGGCTGTATCAACCGGATATTATCTGGCGTTGGCCATCACGGCTTTTGGTGTGAATAACTATTTTGCCGATCGTTGGCCCGAAAAACGAAGAAATTTCGTGAATTACATCAACATAGCCATTACAGCCGCTATTGTAATTTTCTTTCTGGCAAAAGTCTGGATGCCCCTGGGCGCACAAAACTCATTGTTTGCCAATTTCTTTTTTGTGATAATGGTTGTGGCGGTGATTCTCGGTGTATTGTCAACCGTGGTGTACTTCTATCCCACAATTTTGAAATGGACATTGAACCATAAATGGGCGTTTATGGTTCTTCCGATTTTAATTGTCTTATTCGGAATTACGGCCTGGCAGGGTTTTGACCGCATATTCGGTTTTATGCCCAAATTTGTAAAGGATACAAAAGCATATCAATCATTAAATGAAGCTGTTCCGGGCCTTGGTAAAGAGTTTATGCCTGATCTCGATGAGGGCTCATTCCTATTGATGCCTACAACCATGCCGCATTCAGGTGTTCAGGAAAATCTTGATGTAATCCGGATGCTCGATAAGCGGGTAAACTCCATTCCGGAAGTCGAAATTATTGTAGGAAAGTGGGGAAGGGTAAACAGTGCACTCGACCCGGCTCCTGTGTCCATGTTCGAGAATGTGATTAACTATAAGCCGGAATATATTTTGGATGAGGATGGTCATCGTATGCGGTTTAAAACCAACGATGATGGCGCTTTTGTCTTACAAGACGGCTCAACTTATAATCCTGCGGAAGAGGATTTCCGTTTAATTCCCAAAGAGCAACTCATACAGGATAATAACGGTGACTATTTCAGGCAATGGCGCGATAAAATTCGCTCTGCAGACGATATTTGGAACGAAATTATCGACCGGGCGAAAATTCCCGGACTCACATCAGCTCCCAAACTGCAACCTATTTCTACTCGATTGGTAATGTTGCAAACCGGCATGCGGGCACCTATGGGAATTAAGGTGTTTGGCCCTGATTTGGAAACTATTGAATCTGTCGGTCTCCAACTTGAAGAACATTTGAAAGATGTAGAAGGCGTATCACGTTCGTCGGTTTTTGCCGATCGGGTAGTGGGTAAACCGTATCTTCAGATAGATATCGACCGCGATGCAGTGGCTCGTTACGGGCTAACGATAAAAAAATTGCAAACGGTTCTCGCCGGAGCTGTGGGCGGCATAAAACTCACCACCACGGTAGAAGGACGTGAACGGTTCCCGGTGCGCATGCGCTATGCCCGCGAATTTCGCGATAATCCTGAAGGATTGAAAAAGATATTGATTCCAACATCAACGGGCGCGCAGGTTCCTCTGAGTGAGGTTGCAGATATCACATACAAGCGTGGCCCCCAGATGATTAAAAGTGAGAATACTTTCCTGGTTTCGTACGTTATTTTCGACAAAATAGATGGTTTTGCCGAGGTTGATGTGGTTGAAAAAGCACAGGAACATTTAAACGGGTTATTGGAATCAGGCGAATTTGAATTGCCGGGCGGCGTAAGTTATGTGTTTACGGGAAATTATGAGAATCAGATTCGGGCTACAAAACGCCTGGCATTAGTCATTCCTATTTCGCTCATCATCATTTTCCTGATATTGTATTTTCAATTCCGGTCAGCCACCTCCACAACACTGATATTTTCAGGTATTCTGGTGGCTTTCTCCGGCGGCTTTATCATGCTTTGGCTGTATGGTCAGCCCTGGTTTTTGGATGCACAGATGGCAGGAATGAATCTGCGTGAACTGTTTCAAATCAAAACCATCAACCTGAGTGTGGCCGTATGGGTGGGTTTTATTGCACTTTTTGGAATTGCAACTGATGATGGTGTGCTGATTAGTACTTACATCAAGCAATCGATGGAACGTCATAAACCCAAAACAGTGAAAGAATTGCGGGAAGTGATTGTCGAGGCAGGCTCAAAACGAGTACGCCCGGCAATGATGACAACCGCCACCACGCTCATTGCATTGCTGCCGGTTCTCACATCCACAGGAAAAGGTTCCGACATTATGGTGCCTATGTCCATTCCATTATTTGGAGGAATGTTCATTGAAGTGCTAACCATGTTTGTAGTTCCCGTACTTTACAGTTTCTGGCAGGAACGCCGCATTCTAAACGCTGCCAAACAAGGCCAATTGCAGGAAAACGCAATATCTGAATAAAAATGAGAAGTGATATTCAAAAACCAAACGAATAATCTCAAATTGATATGAAACATATAATCAAAATAATAATAATAATCATTGGACTTGGTCAGATGTTGCAAGCTCAGGATCAGCTCAACCGTTACCTGGAAACAGCGGCTGAAAACAATCCGGAGTTACAAGCGAAGTTCAATGAATATATGGCAGCTTTGGAAGTTGCTCCACAAGTGAAGGCATTGCCCGATCCAAAGCTGGCATTTGCCTGGTTCATCAGTCCGGTGGAGACTCGCGAAGGTCCGCAGCAACTCAAAATTTCAGCATCGCAGTATTTTCCGTGGTTCGGAACGCTGGAAGCCAAAAAAAGTGCTGCCGTGCAAAACGCGAAAGCTAAATATGAAGTGTTCAAACAAACCCGGTCGCGACTGTTTCAGGAAGTTAAAGTCGAGTTTTATAACCTCTATTTTAACGAGCGGGCCATCACTATTACAATGGACAATATTCAACTGTTGCAAAGTATCCGGCAAATGGCCATCGTGAAGATTGAGTCCGGACTTGTTTCCATGGTCGATGAATACCGCATACAAATGGAAATCAACGAGCTCGAAAACCAATTGGCGTTGCTGCGCGATGAAAAATGGGCGTTACAAACCGGGTTTCGGAATTTGCTCAATGCAGGGAATGATTTGAACATGATTTTACCTGACACACTCCGGCGAAGCGATTTTCCGCTGAAAAAGCAGGCTGTGTTGGATTCAATACAGGCCGGAAATCATCAGCTTTTAAAACTGGATTTCAAGCAGGCAGTCCTGACTCATCGTAAACGCGCTGCCAAAAAAGCCGGGATGCCCGACTTTTCTGTGGGATTGACTTACACTTTAATCGGTGAAGGTGAAAACAATGCATCAGGTAAAGATGCCTTTGTGTTTCCTTCGGTCGGCATTACAATTCCACTGTACCGGAAAAAGTATAACGCTATGGTAAACGAAGTTGCATACCTCGAAGTGGCGAATCAGAAAAAGAAAGAAAGTAAAAAAGATGCATTAGAAACGTTGTTTGAAAAAACCTGGAACAATTATCAGGATGCCGGGCGGCGGATTGTACTCTACGAAAAACAGGCGAACCTGGCACGGCGGGCCCTGAACTTATTGGAATCGGAGTATGCGTCTGAAAATACCGATTTTGAAGAAATTCTTCGTATGGAGCGTAAAGTATTGAAATATAACCTGGAATTTGAAAAAGCAAAAACCGATAAGCAAGCAGCCATTGCCTTTATCCGGTACTTAATGGGAAGGTAATTATTTGAAGTGGCGCAATCATAAAAATATAAAAAAATGAAAAAAATAATAGAAAAGATAAGACAGCATTACAAGCAATTATCCATTGCTGTTGCCATTGGGTTAATGTTGGGTATATTGATTTCGTTGATGTTTTCATCAGATAATCAACAAATCAAACCATCAGCAAATCAGCAAAGCGAGGCTGGGCACGATCATGAGTCGGAAGATCCAACCACGTGGACATGCTCCATGCACCCGCAGATTAAGCAGGATAAACCCGGCGATTGCCCGATATGTGGAATGGACCTTATTCCGCTTGAAAGCGCAGAATCCGGTGGCGACAATATCAATCCGGACGAGATTATGCTCACAGAATCAGCGGCAAAGCTGGCCGATATTCAAACCACGGAAGTGAAAAAGGGAAGTCCGGTGAAAACCATTTTTATGCAAGGCAAGGTGGCGGCAGATGAGCGCAACATTGCTGAACTCACGGCGCGCTTTGGCGGCCGATTAGAAAAACTCTTTGTGAATTTTACCGGCGAACGCGTACAAAAAGGTGAAAAGTTGGCGACAATATATTCACCCGAGTTGGTTACGGCGCAGCGCGAACTCATTGAGGCTATTTCATTCAAAGACAATCGTCCACAAATTTACAGGGCGGCCAAAGCAAAACTAAAACTTTGGGATTTAAACGATGCGCAAATTGAAGCCATTGAAACCAAAGGCGAGCCCAAACTCTATTTCGACGTATTAGCTCCCATCAGCGGGACTGTGATGAATCGGCATGTGGCTGTGGGCGATTATTTAAAAATGGGCGATCCGTTATTCAAGGTTGTAAACTTATCCTCTGTTTGGGTGATGTTTGATGCCTATGAATCTGATCTGCCGTGGATTGAAGTAGGCGACAAAATTGAATTTACGGTGAATGCGCTTCCCGGCAAAACTTTTAACGCCAAGGTTACTTTCATCGATCCGTTTATCAATCCTCAGGTGCGTACCGCTAAAGTGAGGGTACAATTGCAAAATCCCAATGCGAAGCTAAAACCCGGAATGTTTGCCGGCGGAACGCTGCACTCTTCCATTGCGGCTAAAGCCAATGAGTTGCTAATTCCCAAATCTTCAATTTTGTGGACTGGCAAACGATCTGTGGTTTATGTGAAAGTTCCCGACAGGGGACAGCCAAGTTTCCTTTATCGCGAAATTGAGTTGGGGCCTGAAGCCGGTGATTTTTATGTGGTGGCCGATGGGCTCAAAGAAGGCGAAAAAATTGCCACCAACGGCGTGTTTAAAATTGATGCCGCAGCACAACTCGAAGGCAAACAAAGCATGATGAACCCGGAAGGCGGAAAAATATCTACAGGGCACGACCACGGAGGTATGGACATGAGTGGTGATGGCGATGCGGAGGCGCAAAACGAAACTCCAACTCCGGAAGATTTAGCCGCGCCGGATGCCTTTAAAAAACAACTTACCGATGTGTACCAAAAATACATCGACATGAAAGATGCTTTTGTAGCTTCTGATGCACAAAAAGTGAGCGATAAGGCCACCCAAGTCAGAAAAATGCTCGATGAAGTTGATATGGGCTTGCTCAAAGGCGATGCTCACATGCAGTGGATGGATTATCTGGAAACGCTGAATGAAACCATTCAATCTATTAGTAAAACAACTGTTTTGGAGAAGCAAAGAAAAACTTTTTCCAAATTTAACCTGGCCTTTTATAAAGCAGTTAAAGCATTTGGACTAAAAGGAGTAGAGACCCACTACCAATATTGCCCCATGGCAAATCGCGACCAGGGAGCTTATTGGTTTAGTAATGAGAAAGAGATCAGAAACCCGTACTTTGGCGAATCGATGTTGAAATGCGGAGAAAACAGGGAAACCTTTAAGTAAAATCCGTAAGGATAATAGTCAAAAGGCTATTGCAAAGGTAGGTAATGACACCAAAAATTATAAAGCAGATGATAAAGCCTATGAAGGTTTACCCGGATGTAGTAAATAAGAAAGATCCGAAGAATAATAAAATGAGGGAAAAAAGGAAGCTGACTGATACTTAAAGTGTCAGTTGGCATTACCTTTTACCCGGGTTTAAATAAAAAACGTGATTTAATATTATAAAAAGAGACCATGCCCCTGTATATTATAAAGCCTGTTTTAATGGTATTAATTTCATGTTCAAAAATACTTATCCTTGTAGATGTAAGGATTAATATTCATTATCGACTATCTTAATAAGGAAGATACATTCGTCAAAAAAAAGGCTCTTTATTTGGATTTAATGATGTTTTTATCTTAATTTAGATTATATTAAAATAACCATTATGTTTTTAAAAAATTTATTACCCGTAACTATTCTATTAATTTTAGTACAATTTGGTGTTGCTCAAACCAATTCAAATGAGCAGCGTGCCACATTGATTCGTGCCAGCGAAAATATGACAGAGGTTCAATCTCTGGCGCAAAAGATGCAATCCGGTAATTTTGTGCCGGCGGAAGAAATCTATAAAGAGGTGAACCCTAAAGAGCGTGGCATTAACCAGGTTGTACCTGGTAAGGGACTTCCAAAAGGCGGAGATCCCCTTCAGGGTTTGCAAAAGCGGTCTGTTCAATACGATAGCCGTGCACCCATTTTTACTTTTGAAGCGATAAGTGCTTATGTAACACCTACCGATCCGACTGGGGCAGTAGGTCCCAATCACTTTGTGAATGCATGGAATTCAGCATTCAGGATTTGGGATAAGCAAGGAAATCCATTAACACCGGAAGCTTCATTAGCTAATATTTTTCCGGGAGAAACCATGGGTGACCCAATTGTGATATATGATCAGTTTTCTGATCGTTTTCTCGTTACTCAATTTTATTCCAATGGTTTTCTTGTAGCTATTACCCAGGGTCCCGATCCTGTAAATGATGGCTGGTATACTTATCAGTTTCCAACAAGCACCTTTCCCGATTATCCAAAATATTCCATTTGGTCCGATGGATACTACATAACAGCCAACAAGAACTCTTCTACAGCCGGAACCAGTGAGGTTGTTTATGCACTCGAAAGGGACAAAATCATCCAGGGTGATCCTACCGCACAAATGATTGGGTTTCCATTGCCTACGATCAATACCAACGGGTTTTTCAGTCCGCTTGGTTTTAATGTAACCGGTACCGAATTACCACCTCCCGGTAATGCCCCTGTTGTTTATATGCAAGACGATTCGTGGGCAGGTGTAGCCGATGATCATCTTAAAATATGGTCCATTGACGTTGATTGGAATTCACCAGCGAACTCTACAATTTCTGCCCAGCAGGAATTGGCCACAACGCCCTTTGATGGCTTATTTGATGGTGGATCGTTTTCTAACCTGCCACAACCCAGTGGTAGTGATATAGATGCTTTGCAGGCCACCATAATGTACATGGCCCAGTATCGCAGGTTTGCTACCCATAATTCGGTAGTTTTTAATTTTGTTGTAGATTTGGATGGTAATGATAATAACAGTGGAATCCGTTGGTACGAGCTCCGACAGGATACCGATACAGATCCCTGGACAATATACCAGGAAGGTACTTATGCGCAACCCCATGGCAACAGTGCTTTCTCGGGCAATATGAATATGGATGCACAGGGCAACATCGCTTTAGCCTATACCATAGTGAGCGATACAGCATATCCCTCTTTACGGTATACCGGAAGATATGCTGCTGACCCCTTAAATGTGATGACGCTTGAAGAAGAAACCATTGCCAACGGCACACAATCAAATCCTTCATATCGTTATGGTGATTATTCACAAATGACCATCGATCCGGAAGATGATCTCACCTTTTGGTCTATTGGAGAGTATTTTACAGGTGGAGCACGTAAAAACCAGGTGGGTGTTTTCAAACTGGCCCCTGATTTCGAGAACGATTTAGGTATTGTAAGTGTAGATTCCCCGCAGGGTTTGCTTATGGGTAGCGAAGAAACTGTAACAGTATCTGTCAGGAATTTTGGGACGGCCAATCAGGTTGATGTGCCGATTTATTATCAAATTGATGATCAGAATGTTGTAAGTGAAATTGTTACAGATACTGTTTTTGCAGGAGAAATTTTGCAATATTCCTTTCAAACCACCGCTGACCTGTCTATTACAGATACCACTTATGAGTTAAAAGTCTATACAGCCTTAGCTATTGATGAAAATATAGCTAACGACAGCCTTATGGTACCTCTTTCTCCACTGGATGCCCACGACATAGGCGTTGAAAGCATTTTATCGCCGATTTCGGGTTCGGGTTTATCAGACAATGAAATAGTGTCTGTGCAGATAAAGAATTTCGGTGCAGAAACACAAGCAGACGTTGACATCAGGTATTCGATAGATGATATGCCTGTGTTTTTTGAAACTATAACGGATTCTCTGTACAGCGGTGATTCTTACACTTACAACTTTGTGCAGCGAGCAGATTTATTAGCTGTTCAGGACTATGAATTAACTGTCAATACTGCATTGGAAGTCGATGAAGAGGTAACCAATGATACACTTTCGGTTATCATTTCCAACTCGTTTTGTATGCCTCAGTCAGATTGTTCACTAGGTCATGGAATTTATCGGTTCCAAATGGGATCTATCAACCATGCATCAGTATGCAATGATGTCGGTTATGCTGATTATTCTATGTTGATGACCAACATGTACCTTGAGGAATCTCAAACCATGAACATCACAACGCATCATGGCGATGTGTATGTAAAAGCCTGGATAGATTTTAACGATAATTTTGTTTTTGAAAACCATGAAGTCATTGTAAGCAATGAGGTAATTGCAGCCGGAGAAGGATCGGGTGAGTTTACCCATACAATTAACTTTCAATTCCCTGAAATTGCAACTGCAGGTGAACATTTACTAAGAGTTAAAACTAATAGTGACGGAAATGTACCAGAGAATGCATGCGAGGCCACAACTTATGGTGAAACAGAAGACTATAAGGTGAACTTAAAAAGTTTAACCGGAATTGCAGATTTGGCGCCAGATACCGAGCTGAATATAATGACACTTGGTGGAAATCAGTTTAAGGCTGTTTTAAACAGTCCAACCCAGGAACCATTAAACATTAGTTTACATGATACACAAGGCCGAACTTTAATCTATAATCGGGTGTATCCGGTAAACGGCCAATATACCTATGAATTTAATATGGGTTATGCACCTAAAGGTATTTATCTATTGCGAATGGGTAATGCACAATGGGGTAAGGTTAAGAAGATTAGTGTAAAGTAAAAAATATCAAATCAATTTAAAAATCAGAAACTATGAGAACTAAGATTTTTGTAACAATGCTATTTATTATGGCAGGCGCAACAGCTTTGCTTGCCGGAGAAAAGAATGTGAAACTAAAGGTTTATGGCAACTGTGGCATGTGCGAATCCCGTATTGAAAAAGCTGCAAAATCAGTCGATGGAATCAGTGAAGCATCATGGGACAAAACCACACAAATGCTGCAGGTTACCATGTCTGATAATGTGGATGAGATGACCATTCATAAAGCTATAGCTAAAGTGGGTCACGATACCAACAAAGTCACAGCAGATGATGCTACTTACAGTGGTTTACCCGGATGTTGCAAATACGACCGTCCTGCAAAAACACACAAATCAGACTGTAATACACCATGCAAAAAAGCTAAGAAAAAAGAGTGCGACAAGTCGTAAAGTTGCATTAATAAAAAAAAGCCCGGCAATCCTATTGTTTGTCGGGCTTTTTTCCTTTTAACTCCAAATTATTAAATATAATTCTGATATGTTTGTTAACGTTATGTTTACGTTAACAAACATATCAGGGTATTTTGATGTATTAATTTATGTAACTTATTGCACCAAAATTCAGTATGTATGGAGCCGCGTTTTGAGCTTGATCTGTCATATAGTATCAAAGATAATGTGGTGCGTATGATGCATGAACAGTACGACCAGATAATATCTTTTTGTAAAGCCCGTGATGTTGATTCCGATAAAGCAGTGCATGAAATCAGGAAAAGTTTTAAACGGTTACGTGCCATATTACGCCTTGTTCGTGATGCAATAGGCTATAGCAGTTACTACAGAGAAAACGCCTTTTGCAGAGAGGAGTCAAAATTGCTAAGCGAATTAAGAGACTTAAAGGTTTTTCAGGAAGATTTGCAACACATCGCCAAAAACTACCAGGAGTCTGTAGATCTTCAATTTATTGAGCAATTGCAAGAGGTAATTTCAGAGCTACACCAAAAGCAATTTAAGGAAGTATTTAAAGCTGATTTATTTCACAAAATCATAGATGATGTACAGTTGGCTAAGGAACGCGTGAATTCGTTATCTTTTTATACCGAAGGATTTGATTTGATAGCACCAGGACTTATGCGAATTTATGGCAAAGGTCGAAAGGAACTCAACACAGTTAAACGTGAGCCATCTACGGAACACTTTCACAATTTAAGAAAACGAGTCAAATATTTGATGTATTTTTCGCAGATATTACAACCATTGTATACTGAATACTTTACGCTGCTTTCCAAAGAACTGGATAAAGCGTCAGATTATTTGGGTCTTGACCACAATTTTGCGGAACTTATTATTTTTGTCGACGAACTAAACAAAAAAGGTATCCCAAGGCAAAAGAAAAACAAATTTATAGCCTTTTTACAAAACTTTAGAAACGATTTGCACCACAGTGCCTTAGAGAAAGTTGAAAGCATCTATGTTGAGTCACCAAAAGTTTTTAATAAACGAATCAGACAATATTTTTTGAATCATAAGTTACACGAAACCCATTAAAATTTTAAATTTAACTTGTAAATAATACAGCAAATCAAATTTTATAGCCATGGATACGCAAAAATTAGCAATGCAGCAAAAGGTCATGAAGTGCCTGGAAGATAATCTGAAAGTTTGGAGTCATATTTTAGAAATGCAAAAGGATTATGACCGTTTTGTTAAAAATATGAAAAAAATTAACGATTTACAGCCTGCGGTTCATAGCAATCCTGAACCCATTGCTGCTAATATTAAAAACACCCACGAAAAGCTTATTGCACAGTTGTTGCCGGTTATAAAAGTGCTGTCAGTTTATGCTCATGACAAAGGCATGAAAAAACTAGAAAAAAAGTTAAAAATTGACCGTAAAGCGCTTAATAAACTTAAGCCAAACCAATTGGAGAAAGAATCGCTTGCTGTTTGGAAAGCCATCACTAAGCATCAAAGTGCCAATGTTGAAAAAGCTAAAAATGACGAAGCTGAAAATTATGGACTGTCTCAGAAAATGATTGATAGTCTATACGATACCATTATACAGTATAAAAACCTACAGGAAAATTATAAAGAGGAAAAATCGGCCAGTAAAAAGGCTATATCTGCAACGGATGACCGAATAAATGCAAATAACAAACTTCTGAAAAAACGTATCGATAAGTTTATTTATCTGTTTGAGCAAAGCAAGCCTGAATTTTTCAATTGCTACATGATGGCCCGAAAAAATAAACCCATGCCAGCCAACCCACCCAAAAAAAGCAGCAGTAAACCAAAAAACCAGCAAAGTGGCAAAACATCTGAACCAAAATAATTTGTTTTTCAAAAACATTTCCTACCTTTGCAGCCTCAAAGTAATCTCTTGCAGGAAAAACTGTTACATTGCTTTTAAAATTTTAACTACTAAAGCTATAGGAAAATGGACTTAATGAAGGTTGTAGATGAGCATTTTAAGGAAGAGAGAAATCTTCCTGATTTTAAAGTAGGTGATACTGTAACTGTTCACTACAAAATTAAAGAGGGAGCCAAAGAGCGTATCCAGAATTTCCGCGGAGTAGTATTACAGCGTCGTGGAACAGGCATTAACGAGACCTTTACCGTACGCAAAATGGCAAGCGGTGTTGGTGTAGAAAGAATTTTTCCGGTAAACTCTCCATTTGTGGAGCAGGTTGATATCAACAAACGAGGTAAAGTGCGTCGTGCACGTATTTTCTACTTCAGAAAACTTACCGGTAAAAGTGCACGCATTAAAGAAAAAATCTATACAAAATCATAAACATGGTTTTGGGAAAATATCAGGACGTCTCCTTCGGGTGGCGTCCTTTTTTTATGCTTTTTTACAATACTTTTGTGTGCTTTAACAAGAAACATTAAATTTGGTCAGGAAAATCAGGTGCTCTTGGACTTTTGGGTAAAGCTATACAAATTCAGCTCAATAATAAGTTCCATTGGTCCAAATAAATATAAATTGTTATTCCAATGAAGTTGATAAAATTCCTGCTTATTGCCTCTGTAGCAATATTACTCCATTTTCAATCGAATGCGCAGCCTGCTGCCACCAAAACCGTAACTTTTAATTTATGTTACCCCGATGATGCGCATCCCCTAAACAATGCATTGCTTACTAATTTAATGAGTGCACTGCCCCGGGTCAATGATAAACCATGCCTAACCTTCGAGGTAACTTTTTCATTCAAATATCGTGTGGCAGGCTCAAATTTCAGAACCGAAATTCTTTGTGAGAATGTTAAACTGGCGCATCCATTAACCTTTCAGCGTTTCGACCTCTCTGATAAAATTTTTCCTGTTACAGCTACCATAAATGTTAAGGTCGATAAGCAAACTAAAACCTTTGAACATCAGCTTAAAGCCGATGCCAAAATGGGTGACATACTTACGCCCGACCAACCACAAACCTTTATTGTTGAAATAACTTCAATTCAAACAGGACAAGAGGTTTTAAGCAGAATTGTAGAAAAACAGCAGCACATTTCTGCTTATTATACTGCAGATACGCAGATTAAGCTGGCTTTTGAAGAACTCAATACCATCAATCCTGACAGCCTCGAGCTATTGGACCATTATCTCGATATTACCCGAAAAAACTTTGCCATTGTAGAACGCATTAAGAAAAAAGAGCTTTATAAACATTTAAACCTTGGAGCAAATGACCCATTAAATGTTTACGACCGAACCAATGAATTGCATAAAGCAACTTTCGAAGCAAAAAATGCACTCCTCGAGCAAACCGATAACTTAGGTGAAGAGTATCTCAGACTTGGGTTGGAAGCTCTCGAACAGCAGGATACAGTAACTGCACTAGCGTATTTTAACACAGCCATTGAGGTCGATTCTGCATTGGCCGGTCCGTATGTAGAAAAAGCTAAAATTGATTTTAATCGTGGCAAACTCCTCGAAATCATTGACCAAATACGTTTTATAAGTGCGCAGACAACCCACCATAGTGGTAACCGCGACGATATGGTGGAAATGATTAAATACATTGAAAATCAGCTTATTGAGGAGGCGGAAGCACAAAACAGGCAGGAGCATTATCACGAAGCACTTACTTTAATGGATTCTGCTGAACATATTTGTAATAGCATTCAGGTAGTTGTTTGTTCCGATATGATTAATGTGGCAAGGTCTCACAGTTGGAGAGGATTACTCAATCAGCACATCATTAATTGGTTCGACATTATTTCCAGAGAACAATACAGCGAATTGCCCGAAGTGGTAAAAGAAGGTTTTCAGTTTCGTAGAAACCACAACAAATGGTTAACCACAAATGAATTATTGTATACGAACCTGCAGATTGTTCAGGATACCCTCATAACTGTGGCAGCGCAACACGAAGATGCCAATCCTGAAAAGGCCCTGGAGGCTTTGTATGCTGCAAGACAAATATGTAATGCCTATGTAGAAATTCCTTGTGCCGAAAATCTTGATGAACGCTTTAAAGCAGCTTTTCAAAAATCTTATCAGAAAATGCTCAACGAGGCAGAATTAGCACTGCAGGATAGCCTGCCTAATCGGGCCGATACCATTCAAAGCAAAGCTATGCGCTACATTAAAGCGCAAGACCTTTCTCCCACAAAGAAACACCGTAGAATAATAGAACAAATTGCAGCACAAAGGTATGCTCTTTTGCTACAAAGCATCAGGGCTGTAGAGTTAGCCGATAAAAAGGTGATAACTTTACTGGATTCAGCAATTACTATACGTAAAAATTATGGATTGGACGAAGTTAGAGATGAAAATTATCAAAAGACCAGATTATTGACAGATTATACAACTTCGCTCGCTGAGAAAGCGGAACGTATGCTTCGTGCCGAACAAATCGTAATTGCTACAGGATTGCTGCAGGAAATAGACTGGGTTGTAACCCGGTTTAATTTTGTTTTAAACGATTCCCAGCAAGCATTTGTAGAGAAATTACGTGAAAAAATTGGAAGACAGGCATGTTATCAAAGCTATAAGCAATTACGTATATATATGATTGCTGCAGATAAATTTATGAGTCGCGATGATTATCCACATGCAGAACAAAGCCTGGAAAAAGCACTGAAGCTTACAAAACAGAAATCCGGTTGTGGTTTTGATGCAGACCCAATTAACGAAGGTATAAATCGAATAGCTGATGTAGCTGATTTTCAAAGGCACCTTCGCGAGTTCAAAAGTTTTGCTGTGAATAATAAATTTGAGCAAGCCATAACCAGGTACGATCTCATTCAAAATAAATATCACGATTCCTTGCTTGAACCATTTAATCTTGAAGTAGAATCCTTAGCCGTGCAAGCTCGTAAAACCGATTACCTGCCTTTTATACATCATGCAGCCAAAATTCTGGCAGAAAGAGGTCAGCCAAACGAAAGTTTTGGTTTAATAACTTATCTCTACAAAAATGACTTCGACCATCAATTGTCTGTGCCTGCTCAGGAAGCCCTGGGAGCAAGTCTTGCCAAAGAATTTTACATAAACGACCCATCAAATGAATCGGCACAGTTATATCAAGGGTATGTGATAGATAAGAAATGGAGTAAACCTTTTAAAAAAGCCTTTAAACGTCAATGGAAAATAATGCAAACCGAAACCGAAACAGACAAATAATATTTATCCTATTAATATTTTTAAGCGTAGGTGCACACGCCCAGCAAAAAGAAGCAACAACAAATTATTCCGAAAAAACACCACTTTATTCACATATAAATGTAAATATAGCAGTAAACTCTTCGAGAATATTAAGAACCCATGATACGCTACCCAATTTTGGCTATAATTATGGAGTAGGTGGCGGCCTGGAAAATGAGCTTTTTTTCAACCAGAAATTTTCCGGTCTCGCGGGCATGAACCTTAGCTTATACCGGTCATCTATGGAGAGTAGTGCCAATATCTACAGAGTATTGGCTGTAAATTTACGTGTGGCAGGCAAATATTATTTAACCCACAGGGTTGCCGCCTACTTTGGATTGAGTAATTATTTTACAGTCACCCAGCAATTAAAGACCTCATATCTCGATGAGAATTGGAATAATGAAGATTATATGGATAAATTTCAATTTGGTGGAATAGCCGGATTTGATTTTTACCTGTACGATTGGAGTACGATAAGAACTACAGTGGCTATACATCAGCAAGCCGTTGCTTTTGAAGTGGCTTTTATCATAACGCCCGATTATTTACCTTAATTACTCTGCCAATATTTTGGGCCTAAAAATACATTTGTTTCTTTGTTATAAAGGCTATGTGTGTTAATTGGCTGTTAAGTTATGTCAAACCGCTTTGTTCTTTGTAAATAATTATCAAATTTACGGGTCAATCCATAATTATTATTGTAATTTTGGTAGGAATCGTAAACTTAATATCTCATGCTTTTAAGGTCTTTATTATTATCTCTAACAATTATCTCTGCAAACCAGGTTTTTTCACAGGAAGAAAAAAAAGTCGCTGATGATTATAGTCGAAGTGCTATTACAGTCAAAATGCTCGATTACAAAACAGGTAAACACAGGCAGCAACTCGAGCAGGTATTTGTAAATCTCCCTGTTCCTGCAAAGTTCGACAATAACAATTTGACAGACAAGGTAATTGAAACAAAACTCGCAGAAGGTGCTGCCCGTAAAGCAAAAATTGCAGCCATTAAAAAACATCTTGAACAAGAAAAAGCCGCTAACCATATTATTGCAAAATGGTTTAACCGGCAGGAAAATGGCCGCATGAACATGGAAATAATTCACAAAAGAGGGCTTTACAATGCAGTAGACTCTGATGTGAAAAAAGCCGAGGCTTCAAAAAGAGGCAAAGCCATGCTCATGGATATGGGGATGAAGTTACTCGGTAAATCCTACATTGTTGTGATTGATTACGCCAAAATCAGAAATCATAAAGAACTCGACATTGATGATCGCCATGGGTGGCGTACACCAATTAATGTATTACTTTTCAAGGTAAAATACAACAGCGACGTGCAGGCAAAGCTCTTTGATGAAATGTGGATTTATAGCGACGATGATCCGGAAACCGTAAAAGCCAAGAGGGAAAAATTTAACAATCATACATTCAAGGTAGAATATGTGATGACTACAAGCAACCCAACTCCGGTGCAGCGTATGCAGTATAATTCAGATACACAGCTTGGTAAACTTTTGCCACAAAAATCGGATGAAGAGTTATTTAAGGAGTTAGTTGCCAAAGGTCATGAACGCGCATTTTTTCTGTTGGAAAAAAGTCATGAAGATTTCAGAGTCAAAATGCCACTCTATGATGACCGCCCCTTACAATCCAAAATTGGTAAAAAAGAAGGCCTTAAGGTCGATCAGCGTTATTTTGTATACGAATACGAATACAATCAAAAAACAGAAAAGGCTGAACCCAATCGCAAAGGAGTCGTGAGAGCCAAAAATGTGGTAGATAACCGTGAGGTAGCAAGTGGAGAATCACCTACTTCCCGCTTTTATCAAATTAGTGGTGGGCGCTTGCAAAAAGGAATGCTCCTGCAACAGAAATCAGATTGGGGTATAGGAGTGCAGGGAAGATTTGGTATCGGAAACATGGGTGGCGGCGGTATAAAAGCTACTCTTAATACAGCCCGTTATGTGGGTATACCGCAGCTAAAGATATACGGCTATTTGGCTGTCGATGCCAAAACCTATGAAGTACCAGATAAATATTTAACTGGCACTGATCCGGTGGAATACGATTTTGGTTTCTTGCGTCTTGGAGGCGGACTGTCCAAAGGCTTTTATTTTGCCCGTATGTTCAGCATCGAACCATTTCTGGGCATTGCCTATGAAACGGCATCTCATAGCTATTTAACTTATGAAGACCATACGCTTTATTCGAAAAATATCACTGATGTAGATGATGCTATAGATTTCAATGTACTGATGTTTGACATAGGTGCAGATCTTGGCATTCATGTAACTTACTGGATGAAGCTGATTGCTGGTGTGGAATATCATCAGGTGGGTGATATTATTGATAGTGACGGGGATGTGTATGCCTTAGACGATCCAGATGGTGACCCTGTGAATTACGCAGATTTTTTTATAGACCGCGAAGGAATAACCTATAATGTAGGCTTATATATTGAATTTTAATTATTAAAAAACAAAAACCAGCCATGTTGAAAAATGTTGTTGCAATACCGGGTTAACTTAAACAGTATTGATGCGATATGATTCACAGGTAAAAAATTACTGCATATGAAAATTTTTAACAAAAACACATTACTGGTTTTATTGGCAATGCTTACTGTATTGCCAGTTAGTGCTCAGGAACAAACCAGTGAAACGGAATCTGTATACCGCAGAAGTTCCCTTTATCCACTATTGCTCGAAACCAAACCGGTTTTTAGCGATCAATCCGAAGCAGAACTCAATGCCATCGTAATGAAAGCTTACGGTGAAGCACCCTTTCCTGAAAAATACAACGATCACAGGTTGCCTGAAGTAAGTTTTAAGTTTAGTGACTATTCTCAGCTTTCGGCAGAAGATCTTCAAAAAGAAGAAGACAGCGGAAAAAAGAAAAACGGTCGAAAAATTGATCAGAAGTACCTGCAGGCCATCAATAAGTACATTGAGGAAAAAGATGTACCCCGCAAAATGATTGCCAAATGGTTTAACCGAAAAGAAGACGGGTCTTTTGATATGAGTATGATCCACAAGCGTGGAGCCTATAATGCAAGCGCCATGGAAGTACAACTGGCAAGTGGCTCTATACGAGGTATGGCAGCCATTAAAGATGCAGGAGAAGAACTCATCAAAAACACTTTTTTTGTGGTAAACCGCATGCGCTTTGTGAAAAATGAACCCATTGCCCGCGCAACCAGAGATGTGGCCATAGAAATTGCTAAAAACACCATTGACAATCGATTGGCACGCATGGCTGCCATAAAAACTGCCGAAATAGCCTATAACGCCGCCAAGGATGGTTACTCTGTGTGGAATGTTGCTTATCTCTATCAACTTGAATGGAATGACGAAATTGCTGACAAGTTTTACATGGATATGTGGATGGATTCTACTTCTATTGATCCGGAGCGCAAAGCATTATTTGATAATACAGACATATTTAAACTAAACTATGTTGGCTTTCAAAAAGCCAAATCACTTGTTTTGTTGGGTATTGGTAAGAAACCCGAAGAAATTTTAACGGTTGCCACAGTGCGTAATATCGACAGGGTTTATGTTAAACTTCAGAAAGAATATGATGTTTTTAAAACCAAAACGCCAATTCTTTCAGCTGATCCAATTATTGCAAAAATTGGCATGAAAGAGGGCGTCGAAGGAGGCGATAAGTTTGATGTGCTGGAAATGGTATTGGACGAAAAGACCGGATTAACACGTTATGATAAAGTAGGTCGTGTTAAGGTAAAGAAAAAAGACATCTGGGACAATCGTTATGTGTTGAGTGTCGACGATACGAAGTTAGAAAATAAAGAAGAAGATGATGATGAAATACCTGGGACAGTATTTAAAGGCGGAGGAAGAAAAGTTATGGCCGGAATGCTTTTGCGCCAGGTTAAATAATTTAATGTTATATTAGCATAAAATCATAAATTTAATTGTTTGAAATGAGGCTGGTTTGACATTAGATTTTTTGAGATACTAAATTTATTCTGAGTCTAACAGTTATTTAAAATTAATACACATGAAAAAGTTATTACAAATCTTAGTTATAGCAGGTTTGGCCTATGGATTATTTGGTTGTGCTGCTAAAAAAACAATGGATGCCACTTATGAAAGTGAACATGCCATAGAAGCCGAAATTATTAGTGTAGGTAACGACGGCACAAAAATGATTAAATCATGGGGTTATGCAAAAACTCCTGAATTGGCGCTTATTGATGCTAAACGCAAAGCTGTTAAGGCTGCTATCTTTCATGGATTTGCAGCAGGCGGCGGTTCAGCAAAGGTTGGTCCTATTGTGAAAGATGAAAATGCCAAAACCGAGCACAAAACATTTTTCGATGAATTCTTTAAAGATGGCGGCAAATACCTTCAGTATGTAAACTCAAAGAATGTGGGCATGCCATCAGGTCAAGATCGACTGAAAATGAAAAAAGGCTACAAAGTAGCTGCATCAGTAGCCATTGAATTTGATAGCCTGCGAAAATATTTGGAAGAAAAAGGTATTGCAAGAAGCCTTGATGCCGGATTTTAATTTAACCTTAAAAACAGGAGCACTATGAAAAATATTGTTTTAACTATTTCAGTCTTAATGCTGGCTGTTGCAATGTTTGCTCAGCCTGCCAAGAAACCAACCATTATGGTGGTTCCTTCTGATCAATATTGTATTTCAAGAGATTATAAGCAGGAATTTAATAATCAGGGAGAGACGAAAGTGTTACCCGATTACAAAAAAGCGCTTCAAAATGATAGCGACCTTCGCCTGGTTATATCAAAAATGAGTGGAATAATGGCAGACCGTGGTTTTCCGCTCAAAGACCTTGAGCAAGAATTGAAAAAACTCGAAAATGAGCGCGCCCAAAAAGACATGACCATAAGTAGTTCTACAGGAATGGGGCTTGCGGAATCACCCATTGATGCATTATTGCGTACTGCAAAAGCCGATATCATTATGGATTTGAGTTTCGAAATCAAGCGCCGGGGACCACAGCAATACATTACCTATATTTTAAATGGTTACGATGCCTATACATCTAAAAATATAGCATCATCCTCAGGTGCAGGCGAACCTTCATCTGCTGCTACACCTGATGTGCTGCTCGAAGAGGCTGTTTTAGCTCATATGGATGAGTTCAATGACCGGTTGATGAACTATTTTACTGATATGTTTGAAAAGGGACGTGAAGTTACTATTCAGGTACTGGTAAATGACGCAGCCATGGATAACCTTGAAAGTGAATATACATGGAAAGGTAAAACAGGTGAACTGGGTCGATTGATTAATGCCTGGTTTATTATGAATACAGTTGAAAAACGGTTCTCCCGGGCAACAAGTACAGAAAATCTTTTAATTATGGATCAGGTGCGTATGCCAATGTTTACTGAGGATCCCTGGACCGGTGAGAAAGTCGGTCAGGATACGCAAGATTTCGCCTACAAGTTAAAAAGCTGGCTTGAAGATGAAATAGGAATTGGCGATCCAATAAAAATTGCCCCCAAGGGCCTTGGAGAAGTATGGCTCATAATCGGGGGTAAATAAAAAATCGACTGTGTTGAATTAAAATTCTCAATAATGAAACAAATACTTATATTACTGACCATGCTTGCTGTACTTTTCAGTACCGTAGTCAATGGCCAGAACAACGAAGGAAAAGCAGATGACGAGGCTCGTATTGCTGTTGCTCCCGTAGTGAAAAACAGTGAACTGCCCGCCCATGCTAAAAAGATGCTCATACACAAAATGACCCAGTTATTGTCGTTGAACAATATGGCCGGCGGTGATGAAGCATCCTTTTTTACCATCGAAGGTGATGCCACTGTGCTTACACAGGAGACTACACCAACCGCACCTCCAATGGTGTCTTTGCAATTGAGTGTATCATTCAAAATTACAGACAAGCAAAGTGGTAAGGTTTTCAGTGAAGTAAGTACAGATGTAAAAGGTGTAGGTACGAACGAAACAAAGGCATACATGACCGCACTGCGTTACGTAAACATTCGTTCTGCGCAATTCAGAGCTTTTGTGGATAAGGGCAAAGAGCGCATCTTACAGTATTATAACTCAAACTGCGACTTCTTCCTAAGCCGTGCCGAAGCACTAAAAGAGCAAGGGAATAATGCCGAAGCAATAAAGGTGCTCAAGGCTGTACCGCAAGTGAGCAAAGAGTGCTATGATAAAGCCATGAAACTTCTGGGTACAATCGATATGCCTGAACCACAGCAAACACAAGGTGGAGGTGGTGATGTAGCCCAGTCTTCCGGTGGCTCACCTGTCAGTTCCAGCGGTTCAGAAGTGGAGATTGATGATAATATTTACCTGGTTTACAATAACATGAAGACTTTTGGTGATAAAATTACCATGTACTTCCAGCTTGAGAACCGTGGCGGTAAAGATTATGAGTTGAAAGACTATAACCGTGATATCCGGATTTTAGCTGAAGGAGGCATCGAAAAGAGCGTCAACAAAGTTGAAGTGGCCGGGAAATCAGGAGCCAATACCCGTGCAACACTCATGCCTGGCGTACCTGTCAAAATGGAGTGTCATTTCGATAAAGTAGACAAAGTAATGATGTTTGAGTTTCCTTTTAACGACAGCGATTTCAGAATTAAAGACTTCGGTCAGGCCACTGCATCTGCAGCAGACAAGAGCTCAACAGGGGGCAATGAAGGTGGCGGCAGCGGCCAGGTTGTTGGTGCTATTGATTATTCTAATCTTGGCGGTTACGAAGGTGCCAAAATTGTTTTCAATAAAGTTACCAAATGGGGTAAATTTAAGTTGCCTGTCGATCAGTTTGGCAACTTCTCATATGACTCACCAAAAGAAGTTCAGGGTAAAGTTACTCGCTATCAGTTTAAAACTGCACCGGAAAACAATCCTGAGTATCTCATGATGAAGTCAAAACCCAATTTTGAAAATAGAGGGTTCAAATTGGTTGTCGACCGCGATAATGATAATTTAAGCTCAGGAAATTTCCGTAATGGTTATATGCGCAAGCTCGATAACGAGCGTTTCGGTATCAAGTATGGCGTATCACCATGGGATAACAATAATGCTTACATGCTTTATAAAGGTTCCAATGGTGGTAAAACCATATATATTTCTGTTTATTTTATGGCAGATAAAGAACATACCATCATAACACAAGATGTTGTAGAGGTGCAGTAGAAATATTGTCTTAATGCATTGAGCCGGGTTCCATTGGAATCCGGCTTTATTTTTATTTTAGGATCTTTTTTTCTGCTATTAACATTTTGTTGTATAACATTTTGATCCTTATAGTGTATTAGCCTTAAACATAAATAGTATCCTATGAGAAAACTATATTTTATATTTAGCATTCTTTTGGCTGCAAATACCGTACTTCTGGCCGATCACCACCAGGTATCTATAAGTGGCTTTTCATATTCTCCCGATTATTTAACCGTAAATGTCGGAGATACAGTTACCATTAGTGCAAACACGACACATCCCCTGGTGCAGGTTAGCAGCACTACCTGGTATGAAGAAGAAGCAACCCCACTAGGCGGTGGTTTTGGTCCCACAACTTCAGACTATACTTTTGAGATTACATCGCAGGACACAATTTTTTATGTATGCGAAAACCATGTAGGTTCCGGGATGAAAGGCAAAATAGCTGTAACTTCAGCAACCTCAGTGCCCTCTGAACCCACATTTGATTTTACCATTTACCCCAACCCGGCACCCCGCGGATATGTGAATGTATCTGTTCCGCATACAGACGGACAAAACAAAGTCCTGAAACTATACAATGCAGTGGGGCAAATAATGCGTACAGAAACTTTTTCATCCGAAGCAATATCCGTAAATACGGATTTGCCTGCAGGAGCATATTTCATAACTGTGCGCAGTGAGGAGTTTATGCGCACCAGAAAGCTTGAAATTTCCCGATAAATTAAATATAGCCATAATCAATCATTTAATTAAGTAGATAGTAGGCTACCTGTTTATTTATTTGCGTGAATTATAAGTTGAAAAATAATTTTATCATGTTGAATTACAAAAACCTATCAATTTTAACAATTGCTTTAACAAGCATGCTAACATTTATAACCGCATGTGATGATGATAACGATGAACCCGCCAATAGTGCACCTGTATGTACGATAACAAATCCAGATAATGGTGCTGCGTTTTCACAAGGCGAGATTATAACCATTGCTGTGGATGCAGAAGATGAAGACAACAATCTTGAAGAGGTGCGTTTTTATATAAATGATATTGGTGTTGGTTCGGCCAGTAGCTTCCCCTATAATTTTGAATGGAATACCGGGGACGAAGCACCAGGTTCCTTTGCTATAAAAGTGGAGGCCATTGATGAAGTGCAGGAAAAATCAACTGATGCGATTGACATTTCGATTGTGGCTGGTGGCGATGCCCCTGTAGCATCCTTTTCTGCAAGTCAAACTACCATGGCAGAAGGAGAATCAATAAATTTCTCAGATCAGTCCACAAACTCACCAACTTCATGGAGTTGGGATTTCGGCGATGGCAACGTAAGCACTGATCAGAATCCTACTCATACATATAGCAATACAGGAACTTATACCGTTAAATTGGCAGTTTCCAATAGTTATGGTTCCGATACATTAACCAGGTCCGATTATATTACAGTCGAAACCAGTGGGAGCGAAGGAACTGTATCAGATATTGATGGTAATGTGTACAATACAGTTGTAATTGGCAATCAGGAATGGATGGCAGAAAACCTGAAAGCCACAACTTATAAAACAGGAACGGCTATTGAACTTATTACAGATAATACTGAATGGGAGAACGAAACTACAGGTGCGTATTGTTGGTATGATAACGATGAGAATCAATATGCTGACACTTACGGTGCGCTTTATAATTGGTTTGCTGTGAGTACTGGTGACTTATGTCCCGATGGCTGGCATGTACCCACTGATGATGAATGGAAAACCCTGGAAATGCATCTTGGTATGACCCAGACACAGGCAAATAATATCGGTTTCAGAGGTTTGGATGAAGGAAGTAAGCTGGCTGGCAATGCCACACTATGGATTGATGGCGACCTGGAATGGAATAACGAATTTGGTTCAACTGAGTTTTTAGGCCTTCCGGGAGGAAATCGCTTTGATAGTGGTGCATTTAATAACCTTGGTAGTTATGTAATTTGGTGGGCATCTACCGAATATGATCTAAATTCAGCCTGGATTCATTATTTATACCATAACGCTACATCGGTTGGTCGCGATTCTGATCTTAAATCAAATGGCTTTTCAGTGCGTTGTATAAAAGACTAGTACTTATTGGTAAATTACATGGTTTATCGATCATTTAAATATTAGATGTCTAAGTTTTTTGTGAGAAAAAAATGATCATGCTTTAGATAGCTGAATTCAGTCGTCAACTAAAACTTAAAGGTATTAGGTAACTTGGTGATGATGGTTTTTTCAATTAAATTGCAGCAGATACCCGAACAGGTATCTCCTTTTTTATGAACTTAAACTATCTAACAATGAATCGTTTGAGAATTGTATTACTTATACTGGTATCGTTTTTTGTGTTTTCTTCGTGTGGCTATTTTTGGCGGGCATTGGTCTACCAGAAAGTCGATATTGATGATTATAAAATATTTCCCAATCGGGTGATAGAAGCCGGTACACATGACCCATGGGAGGAAGCCAATAGTTACAACGATTTTACTTTATCCGATACTACTTTCGATCGCACCATGGACCTCAAAACAGTGGCTTTTTTAGCAATTCAAAACGGGAAAATTCTTTACGAGAATTATTGGGACAATTACACCGACAGTTCCTGGAGTAACTCTTTTTCAGCTTCTAAAAGTATCGTTAGCCTATTGATGGGAATAGCCATAGAGGAGGGGAAAATTGGTTCTGTGAATGATCCGGTAGCCAAATATGTGCCTGCATACGACAACGAAACCAATCGCGATTTGCGCATTAAAGACGTATTAACCATGAGCTCAGGCTTAAACTGGCATGAAGCCTATGCCAATCCCTGGAGCAAAACCACCAAAGCCTATTATGGTCGTAAGTTAGAGAAAATGATACTAAAACTGAAAGTGAAATCAGAGCCCGGAAAATATTTCCATTATTTCAGTGGCGACACGGAACTTTTGGCCATTATTCTGCGCAATGCCACCGGCATGAGCCTGGCAGATTATGCTTCAGAAAAACTTTGGAAAAAAATCGGGGCCAAACATGACGCCCTTTGGAGCCTCGACCACGAAGGCGGAATAGAAAAGGCTTATTGCTGTTTCAATAGCAACGCTCGTGATTTTGCGCGTATCGGCCAGCTTGTGCTCAACAATGGCTCCTGGGATGGAGAACAGGTAGTGCCAAAAGATTGGCTGGAGCAATCACTGAAACCAGCTGATCATTTGTTAACCGAAGACGAAAACAAACCTGTAAAATTTTACGGCTACCAATGGTGGAGGGTGAAACATAAGGGACACTTGACGTATTATGCCCGTGGATTGGCCGGACAGTATATTTTTATTGTGCCTGACAAGGATTTGGTTATAGTGCGCCTTGGCCATAAAAGGAGTAAAGAACGCATCAATAATTTGCCTTCAGACATTTATCTCTGGTTGGATACTGGATTTAAAATTGCCAATGCTAAAAGCGCACAGTAAATACGGTTTTCCCGGGTTGCGATGTGGCTGTAATGTTACCGCCCTGCGCCCTGATCAACTGGCGCGATAATGAGAGTCCAATACCGGATCCGGTTTGTTTTGTGGTAAAGAACGGGATGAATATTTTTTCCAGTACTTCCGGTAAAATGCCCTGTCCATTATCCATTACCTGCAACATGATATTGCCATAATTGCCAAAACCGGCAATGAGACTTATTTCCGGGGTTTCTGTTTTTTCCAGTGCATGTATGGCATTGCGCAAGAGATTAATGAAAACCTGTTCCATCATGGTTTCATCGGCTGTTATTTCAAGATTTTCGGGCTCTATGCGCGTTGAAAGCTTAATTCCGGCTTTTTCAAGGTCTTTTTGCATGAAATGTTCCAGGTTAGCATAAAAATCTTTAATCTTTAGTATGTTAAAGTTAGGCTTGGGGATTCTGGTTAAACTGCGATATGTCTGGACAAATTGCAGTAAACCTTCACTACGTTTATGTATGGTTTGTAGGGCCTGCTTAATATCTGCAGTTACTTCGGTTGTGTCTTCTCCGGCTTCATGACTTTGTTGCCAGTCATCAACCATGAGGTTAACGGTTGTGGATAAGGATGTGATGGGGGTGATGCTGTTCATGATTTCGTGCGTTAGAACCCTAATGAGTTTTTGCCAGGCCTCCATCTCGTTTTGTTCCAATTCAGACTCGATGTTTTGTACCGAAACAATGGTGATTTCTTTATTTTCTTGCTTAAACTGTTTGGCGTATACCGACAATTGCAACAAATCGTCGTTAATCTGTACTTTGATAAGCTTACGCTGATTGTTATGTATGTTACGTAGTATTTCCACCAGCTCTGTGCTAAATTTCTCTAAATCAGATATATTGGTTACTTTTTTTATCTGAAATAGTTTGTTAGCTGCATTGTTGAGCATCAATATTTTACCATCCGCTTCATAAGCCATCATTGATATACCAATGTGTTGCACCACATTTTGGTAAAAGAAAAACTGTTCTTCTTTTTCTTTGCGTATGGAATGAAATTCTTCCAACACCTGGTTAAATGATGAAGATAATCCATCGAATGCTTCGCCAAGGCCGGCAGGTTTAAATGACCGGTTAAATTCAGCATATCGGATAGAATCTAGAAATACAGTAAGTTGTCGATTGGTCTTGTTTACCAGTTTTATGAGCCAGTAACCCTGCAAAAGGGCAAGCACAAATAAAAATGAGGCTGTAAAATAAAATTGCGTTTGGTAATAAAGGTACCCAGCCAACAAAGCTGTAACTAGAATGATGAATACCCTGATTATAACCTGAAATGAAAATTTTTTATAATCCATGTTTTTCCATTCTGCGATATAGCGACGTGCGTGTCAGTCCAAGCTCTCGCGCAGCATGGCTGATATTGCCGTGCGTTTTATCCAGTACTTTTTTTATCACTTTTTTCTCTACTTCGTCAAGGTCGTAAGTATCGAATTCCATACCGCCTTTGGCTTTACTTTTATTATAAAGCACAAAGTCATCCGGTTCCAGCATGTTACCATCAGCCATAATTACGGCTCTTTCTATGGCGTGCTGTAGTTCCCTGATATTGCCGGGCCAGTTGTACATTTCCAGCTCTTTCATTGCTGATGCAGATACTTTTCGTATGCGTTTTTTATATTTTTTACCGAAAATTTTCAGGTAATGGTCTGCCAGCAAAGGAATGTCCTCGATTCGTTCGCGCAGTGGGGGAAGTTCAATTTCTACTGTATTGATTCTGTATAATAAATCTTGCCTGAACTCACCATTGTCAACCATTTCGTATATTGAAGCATTGGTTGCGCAAATAAGTCTGATATCAATATCTTTTGGTGTTTTGGCACCAAGTCTTTTTACCTGCCTGCGTTCAATGGCTGTAAGCAGTTTTGCCTGAAGGGGCAGCGTCAGGTTTCCTATTTCGTCTAAAAAAAGCGTACCACCTGATGCTACTTCAAAGCGACCGGGTTTGGCATCCTTTGCATCGGTAAATGCTCCTTTTTCGTGGCCAAAGAGTTCGCTTTCAAAGAGGGTGTCGGGTATGGCGCCAAGGTCAACGTTGACAAAGATAGCGTCTTTTCTGCTCGAATTGCGGTGGAGCGAACGCGCTACAACCTCTTTACCCGTACCATTTTCACCCGTTATCAGCACGCTGGCATCTGTTCCGGCGACTTTGTTGATCGTAGAAAACACGTTTTTCATTTTTGGCGCAACGCCTATGAAATCTTTAAATGGCTGGTCAGTGGCAGCAGATAATTCGCGCGTGCGGTTTTTTTCAGTAGATACCTCTTCCTGACTGAAGCGCAGTCGCAAACTTGAGTTTACGGTAGCTATAATTTTTTCATTCTGGAAAGGTTTTAAAATAAAATCTGTTGCTCCCGCTTTGATGGCCTGCACGGCTTTATCGGTGTTGCCATAGGCAGTGATAAATACCACCACAGCGAGCGGGTCTATTTTCAGAATTTTTTCTAACCAGTAAAAACCTTCCTGCCCGCTGCTGGCATCCTGCGAAAAGTTCATGTCAAGCAAAATCACATCATAATCGCGTTCCTGCATTAAGTCCGGTATATTGTCCGGATTAGGCTCTATCTCTACATGATTTACATGATGTTTCAGCAATAGTTTTAAAGAAAAAAGAATATCCTCGTTATCGTCTACAATTAGAATATTTCCATGCTTGCTCATAGTAGGTGGTTTAATGAATTATGATAGCCCAAATTACACTTTTTTACTATTTAAAACAAAAATGTTCGTAAGTGAACAGCAATAAGGCAGAATTGAACACTTATTTAGGCTCTGATATTTAGTTTTATGTCTTATAATCTGATGGTTATAAGTAGTTGGACTAATTTTAGCTTTGTGTAAGAAAAATTGAATGATGCCCTTTAAATTAACTATAGTATGCTTTTTAATGCTCAGTAGCATTTTTTCCTGTAGAAACGAAATGAACGTTGCGCCGGCTGCCATACAGATAGATACCATTTATCAGGTTGCTGTTTCAAATAAATATATTGTTTCAGGTCAGTTACAGACTAATAAAGATACCTTATTTTCACCTTTGTCGGGCAGTGTTAAGTGGTTAGCTGCACATGGTGAGTTGGTAAACCATGCTGATACAATTTGTATCATAAAAACGCCGGTAAATTCCTTTCCATTAAACAATAGAGCTGAACTTTTGCACATTCAAAATCAGTTACAAAAGCAAATAAGTATGCTTGCAAAATACTTAGAAGCAGTTGAACCAGAGAAACATCAGGAGCAATTTTTATATTTAACAGATCAACTCAAAGAGCTGAAATTAATTGATGATGAAGTTTTAAGTACAGCCAAAAATGCTAAAGAATTAGAGACCTTGATAAAAATGAACATAAGTCGGGTCAGTAAGCGAATGAAAGATATTGCAAAACAGCAAATTATTAAGCAAGGCAGCACAGTTTATTACATTACAAGCCCTGCCCGGGGCAGATTGAATATTATTGGTTCAAAACCTGAGGTTGATGCAGGAGATATTTTGGGCAATATTAGCCACACCGGTAATGGTTTGTATGCTTTCAGGGCTGATAATATGCCTCAGGGAGAATGGAAAAGCGGCGTACGTATTTTTGCAGGCGAAAAAAAGTATGGTGGTGAAATTGTTGACCAAGAAGGAAATATATTTATATTAGAATTACAAAAGCAATGTGCCGGTATTGATGACCACACAAACAAGCAAGCCAAAATGAAGTTAATCAGTGAGCCTGTACGCCGCATTTTAATATCAAGAAGTGCAGTAATTAAGAATGGAGATGTTGAATGGGTATTTCGCAGGAAAGGGAATATATTTGAAAAGGTACGGGTAAAGTCCGCCCCTTACAATGGTTCATTGATAGAAATAACATCCGGTTTGCATCATAATGATCAAATTATTGTATCTTCAACAGAACCAATCTGGGATCAATCCCATCTAAAAATGACAGGTTTTTATGCTGAAAATTAGCAATTTAACTAAAGTTTTCCGGGCCGATGAGGTCGAAACTGTTGCCCTTAACGACATTAACCTGGAAATACACGAAGGAGAATTTGTGGCCATTATGGGCCCTTCAGGATGTGGTAAAACAACCTTACTCAATATTCTGGGATTAATTGATTTACCCAGCTCGGGAACCTATTATTTCAGAAACAAAGAGGTGAGCAGACTTAAAGAAAAGGCACGGGCAAAACTCAGAAAGGGGAGCATTGGCTTTATTTTCCAGAATTTCAACCTCATCGAAGAACTCAACGTGTTTGAAAATGTAGAGTTGCCTCTGATTTATATGGGTGTATCATCGCGTGAGCGGAAACGCAAAGTAATGGAAGCACTTGAGAAAGTTCAGATTACGCACCGTCACCGACATTTTCCCGTACAACTTTCCGGGGGGCAGCAGCAACGCGTAGCAGTGGCCCGGGCTGTAGTGGCTGATCCACCTTTAATCCTTGCCGATGAACCCACCGGAAATCTCGATTCTGCTCATGGTGAAGACGTTATGCAACTACTGAACGGTTTAAATAGCAATGGAACTACAATTGTAATGGTTACGCACTCTCAGCGCGACGCAGATTACAGTCGAAGACTTATTCGCCTGTTCGATGGAAAAATTATACATGAAAACGTGGGAGAAGGATTTGAAAAGAAATTATAGACCAACTGTAAATTTAAAATTGATAGAGCTTTGAAATGGCGTTGCTGGCATATGGCTTTCAGACATGCGTTGACTAACCGCATGTATTTTTTCATTAATGTGCTCGGATTGGTTCTGGGGTTTACAGCCGTGTTTTTAATTGGCATATACCTTAATGATGAATTAAACTTTGACCGTTTCCATAAAGACTCTGACCGCATATACCGGGTGGTGCAATTCGGTAACTATGGTGGACTGGTAGAACGGTCATCCAGTTGTCCGTTCCCATTGGGCCCGGCTATTGACAAATATTTCGACGAGAAAATAGAGGCGCACACCCGTTTGTATAATTATCAATCGCCGAGTACGCAGATTGCCTATCGAAATATAATGCATTACGATAGAGGTTTCTTTTTTACCGATCCCGGTTTTTTTGATGTTTTTACTGTAGATACAATTGATTCCAAAAGTGAACATTGGCTTACAAAACCATTTCAGGCCGTTATAAGTGCCAGTGCTGCCCGCAAGTATTTTGGACACATCGATGTGGTTGGCAAAAAACTAACCATCGAAAATCAGTTTCAAGTCGAAGTTCAGGCCGTAGTGAAAAACTGGCCCGTCCATTCACATTTTGATTTCAGCGTGTTGGTATCTATGGATTCTTATGCACAAATGCGGGGTGGTAAACTTCCCGGTAATTGGGTGCAAAATCCCTGTTGGACATATGTTAAAGTTTCTGAAAATACCAATCAGAGCGAAATACAAAAAAAACTTCCGGTTTTTGTAAAGTCGCACTTCGATGCCTTCATAAAGGATAATAATGCGTTGTTCCTTCAACCTTTGCATGATATCCACCTTACATCGCATCTTGAATATGAGATACGCAAAAATGGAAATATGGAGTACGTCTATATTTTTGGAGGTATTGCGCTGTTTTTAATTCTCATGGCTGCCATTAATTATATTAACCTTACTACTGCTACTTTTGCTTCCAGGGCCAGAGAAATTGCCGTAAAGAAAGTACTGGGCGCTACATCTGGTAATATTCGGTTTCAGTTATTTGTAGAAGCATTTGTCATTACTTTGATTGCTGCTATAATATCTGTGGTTTTTACTGAGCTGTTTTTACCCTGGTTCAATAAAATTACACTGAAGGATTTTGAATTATTAGATATCTTATCGTGGAAAAATGTGCTGCTATTTTTGCTCATTCTTGTTGCCGTAGCTACTGCAGGCGGAATATATCCAGCCATTTTTATTGCAGCACTGCAACCTGCACGAATATTAAAAGGAAACCTGCGCCGTGCCGGTAAAACCGGCATGAGTCGTAAGGTGTTGGTGGTGAGTCAGTTATTCATTTCAATTTTGCTGGTGTTTGCTGCTTTAACCATACATGAGCAGTATCGGCATTTATTGCGTTCTTCCAATGGAATAAATCGTGAAAACCTGTTGGTGATTAATGCTCGTTTTTCAGATTTACATAAAAGTTATCCGGAGTTTAAAAAAGCGATTGAAAAGCATGATGCCATTGATAAAATTACTGCCTCTGACTATATTCCCGGTATTGAGCATAACCGGCATGGGTTTTTTATTGGTGCAGATACTGCTGCAAATGATGTCGTTTTTTTACCGGCACTTCGTGTGGTGAATGATTTTTTCGAAGTCTATGGTTTGGAAATTACGCATGGACGGGGATTTAAAAATGATACCTCCGATTTGCAATCTGCTGTTTTAATTAATCCCGAAATGGCAGCATATCTGGGTTATGAAAATCCTGTTGATGCCATCGGGAGCCATGTAAATATTTATTATGGACAGGAAAAGGTAGTAGGCATTTTTCAGAATTTTTATCCTAAATCTTTGCACTATGAACCCAATCCGTTTGTGATTGATTTGGTATCTGAAAAACAAAACCCGAAAATAGGCATTCAATATGCAGCTGTGCGCTATACGCCAGGTAATAAGAAGGAAGTGCTGGCGTTTATAAAAAAACAATTAAAAAGGTATGCTGGCGAAAAAGAAGTTCAGATTAGTGAATACAAAGATATTTATTACAGCCAGTACGCAGAAGAAAGGTTATTTAATCAGCTTGCAGGTATAATGTCAGTGCTTAGTTTGATTATTTCTGCTGTAGGACTTCTTGGTTTGGTGTCTTTTATGATTCTGCAAAAAAGTAAGGAGATAAGTGTGCGAAAGCTTCATGGTGCATCAAACTCTGCTATTTTGAGACTTGTGGCAGGCGAATTTATTCGTATTTTTATTATTGTAGCGCTTTTTGCATTGCCTGTTGCATGGTTTCTCGGGAGGTTGTGGCTAAATAATTTTGCATCGCATGTCGGAGTTTCTTTAATTAACTGGATTGTAGCATCTCTTACAGTAGCAATAATGATTATACTCGTGGTCGCACTCAGGTTGAGAGAGGCAGCAAGGGTTAATCCGGCCGAAATATTAAAATATGAGTGATTTATGTGGAAAAATTATTTAGCCATAGTATACCGCAATATTCTTCGTCAGAAGCTTAATACCTCTATCAATATTTTGGGACTGGCTGCAGGTATATCAGCTGCGTCACTCATCTTTCTGTATGTGTATACAGAACTGAATTTTGACGAAAATTGGCATGAGCCTGGAAATTTATATCGGGTAAACGAAAACTTTGAATATTATCAAAAAGACAGTACACCCTATGCAGTGACTACTCATGTATTAGGCAGTCGTTTGCGCGAGTATTTTCCCGATATGGAGGTTTGCAGAATGGAGTCTGGTGATTATGGCGACAACATTTTTGTAGATGACAAATGGTTAAATCCAGGAGTAATTAACCATGCTGACAGCAATTTTTTTAAGCTTTTTACTTATCCCCGTACCTTTTTTAATGATGAAAACGATACACTACCCAAAGCCTGGGTTGCGAAAAAGGTTTACGACAATTTTTTTGCACCATACAACACACAAACTTTTCAATATGGTGACAAGTGGTACGAAGTAGCGGGAACCTTTAATAAAAGTGGTTACCATTCTCATCTTGATGTAGATATTGTGGTGCCCTATGATTCATTATTACTTAATGATTACAAACATGTTGCAGACTGGACACGTTTGAATACTTTCACTTATGTGAGGACAGCATATGACAAGGAAAGACTTGAACGTATGATAAACCAAAAGGTTGAAAGTGAAGTAGATGAATTTACGCGTAAATACAACATGCAAATGGATTTGTATTTTCCCGTGATAGCAGTGCCAGATATTCATTTTAATCATGTATATCAGTATGACAGCTTATCGAACAGGGATAGAAATGTGGTGTGGCTTTTTAGCATCATAGGCATTTTGATTATAACAATTGCCAGTATCAATTATATCAATATGGCCATAGCTCAGGGAGGCATCAGAGCCCGCGAAATTGCCATACGTAAAACCATGGGAGCTACCCGAAGAAACGTCATTATACAATTTTTGGGAGAATCTGTGGCCATTACGCTATTGGCCATTATTATTTCTGTGATTTTTACAGAAATGCTATTCCCTGCATTCAACGAAATTACCGGGTTCAATTTTCACATTTTTGAAGCAGCAGTTTTATCCCGGTTAGTTGTTTTTTTATCAATTGTATGGATTTTATTGGGGTTTTTGAGTGGCTTTTATCCTGCATTTGTACTTTCGTTGTTCCAACCCATTACTATTTTCAGAGGTGGAGCCGACTTGATGTTGTACCGTAATGTGCGGTCTTATTTTGTATCCTCTACTAAAGTTAGGAAACTGATGCTTGTGGCCCAATATCTGGTTGCCGGAACCATCATCATTGCCACAATTATTATTCAATTGCAAACCAGTTATCTCGTAAACCGCGATATGGGGTTTGATATGGATAAGCTTGTAATTATGCAGTTGGAAAAAGACAGCACAAGGGCCCCGCAGTACAGAAAACTATTGGATGCCGTGCTTGAACTGGAAAATGTGGAGAAAGCAACCCTCGCAGAGCGTGTTCCGGGTTTACGTACAGGCAGGTTATTGTTTTACTTCGATTCCGATTCAGGCCGCTACCAGGATGGTTTTAATGTGTACAGTGGCCGGCCCGATTACCTGGAAGTACTGGGTTGTGAAATAGTTTCCGGCCGCTGGTTTGATCCCTCGGCCCGCGAAGGCGAATTACGCAATGAAATACTTATAAACCAATCATTTGTCGAAACCATGGGCTGGACGCAACCTTTGGGGAAAGTTTTTGCTTCAGGCTTTTCCGATGAACACAAAGTTGTAGGTGTAGTACAAGATTTCAATTATTATTCATTGCATCAGGATGTTAAGCCACTTGCTATCTTGCCAAATATTTTTACAAACCGGTATCTTGTCATCAATGCCCGTAATCCCAGGGAACTTGTAAATTCAGGAAAACTTGAACATTTATGGGCAGGCTTTTTCCCAAATCAGGTTCCTACCATTAACAGGTTACGAAACACTTTCAACTCTCAATACACCCATGAGCATCGGTTGCTCAGTATTTTTGCTTACTTTTCCGGACTTTCTATTATAATCAGTAGCCTGGGACTTTTTGCCCTGAGTGCATTCTCTGCACAAAAGCGTAGCCGTGAAATTAGTATACGAAAAATATTGGGTGCCGAACGTAAACACATTCTTAGTTTGCTGTATGTCGATTATATGCAAATATTTGCAATAGCCACTTTGCTGGCCTGGCTTGGAGCCTTTATTTTTGCCAATCAATGGCTCGATACCTTTGTTGAATCTGTATCTCCGGGCTTATTACCCTATTTGCTGGGTTCAGTCTTTATTTTAAGTGTGGTGGCCATTACCGTGAGTTATCATACCCTGAAAGCTACACGTACAAACCCTGCAGTATTCCTGAAATATGAATAGTACTTGCTATAGCGTTATATGGATTAAAAAGAAAAACCAATACTTATTCCAATGACATGTGCCTCGCCTAATCGGTACGTCCTGAAGTTATATCTTGGTCCGCTATTAAAATGATAGAATTCATAGTCAAAACCAATAAGAAAGGATATATTGGATTTTGTTTTTATATTAAACCCAAAAGATGCATTATAGATTTGTCCGCCAAATTCAGTATTGTAGTTTAAATTGATTGGTGAACCAGCACTCGCTCCAATGTATATAGATGATTTTGTTTTTGTATAAAATTTATGCCTGAAATCAAGCATAGGTATTATAAAGGTATCACTGTCCAGAAAGTGTCGGATACTGACCAAAACGCCTAATGAAAATTTGTTATCAATTTCTAGAGCATTGACAAGGTTAAATTTTAGTATGTTAAAATCAGGATCATCAAGAGTAATTAACCCAACTTGAAAATTTTGGTCTAAAAATCAGGAAAGTAGAAAAAATATTGGATTTCTTAAACACACATAACCAAGCAATTATAAAGAGCACATTTTTCGACCATATTCTTAATCAGCTGAA